>NZ_JBEOXU010000024.1:0-61648 GCF_040296725.1 Streptomyces sp. NPDC002044 | reverse complement strand
CGAGAGGTGCCTCCCCGCCGCCAATGCCACATCCCAATCAGCGCCTAAAACATGCTTCAACACCCGCAACCAGCCGATGCCCAGCAGGACGCACAGCAGACCGCCGGTCTGCTGTGGCCCTTCCTTGTCCCGTCCTCGCGCGTACCCGGACCGGGGCCGGCTATTCGGTCTTGATGGCGGTGAGCATGTTCAGCCGGGCGGCGCTGCGGGCCGGCCACATGGCGGCCAGGACGCCGACGACACCGGCGAGCAGGAGGAAGATGCCGATCCGGTCGAACGGCAGGACCAGCTCGTAGTCCGGTACGGCCTTCGACACGGTGGTGCCGACCGCCCAGGCGAGGAAGACGCCGATGACCACGCCGAGGACCGCTCCGAAGAGCGAGATCACCACGGCCTCCAGGCGGATCATGTTCTTGACCCGGCTGCGGTCGAGGCCGATCGCGCGCAGCATCCCGATCTCCTGGGTCCGCTCGAAGACGGACATCGCCAGCGTGTTGACCACGCCGAGGACGGAGATGACGAGCGCCATGCCGAGCAGGCCGTACATGATGTTCAGCGCCATGTTGATCATGCCGCCCATCTCGTCCCGCATGTCCTGCCGGGTGGCCACGGTCATCGCCGGGTTCTTGCCGAGGGCGTCGACCACGGTCTGCTGGGCGGCCTTGGAGGAGCCGCCGTCGACGTTGACGTAGACCTCGCGGATGTACGGCTCGTCCGAGTGGGCGTTCAGGATCTTCTCGTCGATCACGAACGGGTCGAGCAGGACCTCCATGTCCTTGTAGACCGCGCCGACCTTCAGCGAGCCCTTCTCGCCGTCGCTGTACTGGACCTGGAGCGGGGAGCCGACCGTGAGCTTCTGCTCCTTGGCCGCCTTCTCGGCGACCGCCACCTCGCCCTTGCCGATGCTGTCCAGTGAACCGCTGAGGACCTCGATGTTCAGCAGCTTCCCGATCGAGGCGGGGGTGACGCCCGAGGCGGACCGGAACTCGTCGCCTATCCGGACCGAGCCCGCGACCACCGGCGAGACCGCCTTGATGCCGGGGGCCTTGGCCAGCGTGTCGGGCACCGACTTGTCGAGGAAGCCCGTGCCGCCCGACATCGAGACCTTGTAGTCGGCCTTGAGCTTGTCCGTGCTCATCCGGTCGACGGCCTTGCCCATCGTGATGCCGAGCACCGACAGCGTGGTGACCAGGGTCAGGCCGATGGCCAGGGAGGCGGCGGTGACGGCGGTGCGGCGCGGGTTGCGCACCGCGTTCTGCGCGGCCAGCTTGCCCGGGACCCCGAACAGCTTCTGCAGGAGGGGGCGGACGGAGGCGATGACCGGCTTGGAGAGCAGCGGCAGCAGCACGATCATGCCGATGAGCATGAAGAACGCGCCGGCGCCGATCACCATGCGGCCGTCGCCGCCCATGGACACGCCGAGCAGGACCACGCCGATGCCCAGGGCGCTGACGACGGAGCCGAGGATGTTGCGCAGGACCAGCGACTTGGCGCTGGCCGGCAGGTGGGCGCTGCCCATGGCGGCGACCGGGGCGATCCGGCCGGTGCGCCAGGCGGGGAGCACGGCGGCCAGCGTGGTGACCAGGACGCCGATGACCAGGGCCGCGACGATGGTGCCCGGAGCGATCACCAGGTCGCCGGCCGGGAGCTTGGCGCCGAAGGAGCCCATCAGGGAACGCATGCCGATGGCCAGGCCGATGCCGCTGACGAGGCCGATGACGGCGGACACGGCGCCGACGACGAGGGCCTCGGCGAGGACCGAGCGCATGACCTGGCCGCGGTTGGCGCCGACGGCGCGCAGCAGGGCCAGCTCCTTGGTGCGCTGGGTGACCAGCATGGTGAAGGTGTTGTAGATGAGGAAGACGCCGACGAAGAGGGCGATGCCGGCGAAGGCGAGCAGCATGGTGCTCATGCCGCCGAGCTCCCGCTCGATGTCCTTGGCCTGCTCCTGGGCGAGCGCGGCGCCGGTCTGGGCCTTGGTGCGCTCGCCGTCGACCAGCGGCTTGATCTCGGTGAGCAGCCGGTCGGCGGAGGTGCCGGCCGTGGCGGACACCGACAGCTCCTGGAAGAAGCCGGGCTTGAGGTACAGCTCCTGGGCGACCTTGGTGTCGAAGAGCACCAGGCTGCCGCCGGCCTGGACGGCGCCGTCCTCGGTGGTGAAGACGCCGGCGAGGGAGTACTCCTTGACGGGGCCGTTCGTGGCGACGCGGACCTTGTCGCCCACGGCGTACCCGCCCGCGTCCGCGGTGGCCTGGTCGAGGGCGATCTCGTCGCCCCTGGCCGGGCCGGCGCCGGTGGTGAAGGCGTAGCGCGGGTCCTTTCCGTCCTTGACGGGGGCGTAGTTGGAGCCCTTGTTGGACCAGCCGGAGCCGATCAGTTTGCCGCCCTCGTCGCCGACGCCCGCGAAGCCCTGGACGCGGCCGGAGACGGTGTCGACGCCGCCCAGGCCGCGGACCTTGTCGAGGGTCTGCTGGCTGATTCCGGGCTCGCCCTCCGGGCGGCCCTCGTCGTCGCGGCCCTGGCCGTAGGAGGTGACGGAGACGGCGATGCCGTCGTAGCTCTTGGCGGACTGGCCGGAGAGGGACTTCTTGAGCGTGTCGGTGAAGACGAGGGTGCCGGAGACGAAGGCGACGCCGAGGGTGACGGCGAGCACCGTCATCAGCAGCCGGGCCTTGTGCGCGAGGACGTTGCGCAGGGCGGTACGGAACATGAGGGAAAGTCCAGGGGTTCGGTTGCGGTCAGCGGAGGCCGGGCGGGAGGAGCAGCCGCCTCAGCTGGTGCGGCCCTTGGCGTCGAACGCCTTCATGCGGTCCAGTACGCCGTCCGCGGTGGGCGCGGTCATCTGGTCGACGATGCTGCCGTCGGCGAGGAAGACGACCCGGTCCGCGTAGGCCGCGGCGACCGGGTCGTGGGTGACCATCACGACGGTCTGGCCGAGCTCGCGCACCGAGTTGCGCAGGAAGCCCAGGACCTCGGCGCCGGAACGGGAGTCGAGGTTGCCGGTGGGCTCGTCACCGAAGATGATCTCCGGGCGGGAGGCCAGGGCGCGGGCCACGGCCACGCGCTGCTGCTGGCCGCCGGAGAGCTGGGTGGGGCGGTGGCCGAGACGGTCGGAGAGGCCGACCATGGCGATCACGGTGTCCAGCCACTGCTTGTCGGGCTTGCGGCCGGCGATGTCCATGGGGAGCGTGATGTTCTCCAGGGCGGTCAGGGTCGGCAGCAGGTTGAAGGCCTGGAAGATGAAGCCGATCTTGTCCCGGCGCAGCTGCGTGAGCTGCTTGTCCTTCAGGGAGCCCAGCTCGGTGTCGCCGATGCGGACGGAGCCGGAGGAGAAGGTGTCCAGTCCGGCGACGCAGTGCATCAGCGTGGACTTGCCGGAGCCCGAGGGGCCCATGATCGCGGTGAACTCGCCCTGGTTGAAGTTCACGCTGACGTCGTTCAGGGCGACCACCTGGGTCTCGCCCTGGCCGTACACCTTGGAGAGGCCGGTGGCGCGGGCCGCCACGGCCTGGGTGGTGTGCGGGGCGTAGTTCATGGTGGTCACGGGAGCGACTCCTGGGGCTGCGGACCGGCTGCGGTCTACGGATCGGCGGGACCCTTCCATCCTCACCGGGCCCACCCCAGCTCCGGATCAGCCGTGGTGACCGTTCCCTGGCCCTCCCGAGGCTGACCACGGGGCCGCCGCCCTCCTCCTCTGGTATGACGGGAACCCCGACACGCGACGGATCCACGGCGCGGAACGCCCCGGCTCCGGGGGTGGCGGCGAGGGTGGCGCGCCGGGTGGCGGATGCCATCGAATTCCCGTCATTCCCACACGGGCGGAGACGGCCTTCCGGAAGGTGCCCACCGCGTGTTCTCGGGTCTGACGCTCCCTCAAGCGCCAATAAAATCAGACAACATCGGATAGACGGCCCGTTGGCGGCGATCGTCTTCCGGATAGGCTCGGCACAGCGTTCAAGGCTTTTTCACGGGGCCGCCGCGCCTTGCCCGGATGGTGGAATGCAGACACGGCGAGCTTAAACCTCGCTGGCCCTCGGGCCGTGCCGGTTCAAGTCCGGCTCCGGGCACTCCGCGCTGTCGAGAGGCTCCGTCTTTTTATCTCCTGCGCTTCGCCCTGCCTTCTCCTAAGATCCTCCTCCAGCAGTAGGGTGCTTTCTTTGCGAGCGCATTACTCTTGAGTCAAGGCCGCGCTCGGTGGCCACGGAGGAGTGAGATGAGGAGCAGTAACCCGGTCTTCTCGCGACGGGGGTTCAGCCGCGACAACGGTGGTCATGCGGGCTTCGATGCCCAGCAGCAGCACCAGCAGGCCGGGGCCGCGACCAACCCGTATGCGACGAACCCGTACGCGACCGACCCCGCCACGGGTATGCCGCAGGCGCCGGCGCGCACCGATGTGATGACCATCGACGACGTCGTGAGCCGTACGGCCATGACGCTCGGCACGGTCATCCTGACGGCGACGCTCGCCTGGGTCCTGCTGCCCGTCGACCCGGCCAGCATCGGCACGTCCTACGGCATCGCGATCGGCGCGGCCCTGGTCGCGTTCGTCCTTGCCATGGTCCAGTCGTTCAAGCAGAAGGCCTCACCGCCGGTCATCCTGGCCTACGCGGCCTTCGAGGGCGTCTTCCTCGGCGTGATCAGCGCGGCCGTCAGCACCTACCTCGGTGCCGGCGTCGTCGTCCAGGCCGTGATGGGCACGATGTGCGTCTTCGCCGCCGTGCTCTTCGCGTACAAGATGCGCTGGATCCGCGTGAACCGGCGCTTCACCGGTTTCGTGATGGCCGCCGCCATGGGCTTCATGCTGCTCATGCTGGCGAACCTGCTGTTCTCGGTCTTCGCCGGCGGTGACGGCCTCGGCTTCCGCAGCGGCGGCCTCGGCATCCTGTTCGGCGTCATCGGCGTCATCCTGGGCGCCTGCTTCCTCGCCCTCGACTTCAAGCAGGTCGAGGACGGCGTGACGTACGGCGCCCCGCGCGAGGAGGCGTGGCTGGCGGCCTTCGGCCTCACCATGACCCTCGTGTGGATCTACCTGGAGATGCTCCGCCTCTTCTCGATCCTCTCGGGCGACGACTAGCGGTACCGACGGCCTACCGGCCGTCCGCGCAGGGGGAAGGCCCCGCGAGCACACCGCTCGCGGGGCCTTCCCGCGTTCGTAGGGGACAGGCGACAGGGGGACAGGGGTCGGGAACGGGGTCCCACAGGGCTCAGCCGAAGCGGCGGGCGGCCCTGCGCAGGTCGTACTCGTGGATGATCGCCTTGGCCTGGCCGTACGACAGTTCGTGCGCGCCGCGCAGCCAGCCGACCTTCTCCTCGAACCGGACGAGGGACGGGCCCTCGTCGACGGTGCGGAGCCAGTCGGAGAGTTCACGACCGGTGGTCTGGGGGATTCTTTCGATCATGTTGCGGTGGGTCTGCTCCGAGAACTCTACGGACATATGGGCGCCTCCGGAGGTATCGCCGTGCTGTTCTCTTCACGACACCGTGCCGCAGAGTCCGCCCGTTGGCAATGGCGCCCGGGCGGCGCGTAAGGTCGGCCGGGTGCTTGATACTTCGCCCCTGACCGCCGTCGTGGAACGTTTCGCCGACCGGCTGCGGGCAGCCCCGCAGAGCCGCTTGCAGCGGGGCGCCGCCGCCGTGGCGCTGGAACTGGCCCGGGAGCTCTCCGTACGGGCGCAGCGCCTGGAGGGGTCCGGGCCGGCGCGGGAGATGCCGGACGCGGGGATCTTCGCCGTCGGCGACCAGGTGGCCGTGGCCGGGCTGGACCTCGCCGAGGCGCTGCGCGGCGCCGGGACGGCCCCGCAGACGGCGTCCGGGGCGTCCGGGGCTTCCCGGGGGGCCGAGGCTTCCCCGGAGTCCACGGCGGGGGACACCACGAAGGCCCCGTCCGTGATCCTGGACGAGGCCGTGCGGCTGGTGGAGCAGGCGGACGTCAGAGCGATGCGATGACGCGGTCCGCGAGGATGTAGACGTTGCTGTCGGGGTCCTCGGCGTCGCCGCACGAGAAGGTCAGGGCGTACGCCCCGGAGATGCCCGAGCCGCCCAGCAGGACCGGCGCGGTGCCCGAGCGCAGGGCCTCGGCGAGCCGCTCCGCCGTCTCCCGGTGGCCGGGGGTCATGCAGAGCGTGGTGCCGTCGGTGAAGACGTACACGTCGAGCGTGCCCAGCGGGCCCGGCCGGACGTCCGAGAGGGCCGTACGGGCCTCCGCGAGCTCCTCCAGGCGGCTGACGGTGCGCTCGTGGTCGGCGCCCGGGTGGGAGGTCTGGACCGGTACGAAGTCGGGGTGCGAGGGGTGGCGCCGGCGGGCGGCGGCCAGCTCGGCCGACTCCTCCGGGTAGCCGGTGTACTCCTCGTACGACTCCTCGCCGAGCACCGCCTCCAGACCCACCAGGTCGGCCTGCCGGGGCAGGAAGACCGGGCTGTCCTCGCCGAGCCCGGGCAGACCGCCCAGCAGCGACGGGGCGTCGGCGGCGTCACGGGCCTCCTGCGCGGCCCAGAAGGCCCGCGCCTCGGCCAGCTCCCGCTCCCGCTCCTCGGCGAGGGCTTCGGCCACGGCGGCCCGTATTTCCGCGGCGGGGGACTCCACGGCGCTGCGGGCGTGCGGCACGGTCGCACCGCGGGGGTGGGCCGGCACCGCCAGCTCACTGCGCAGGGCCGTGACCTGCTTGCGCAGGCCGTGGACGGCGTGCAGCGCAGCAGCGCCCACGGTCGTGGCAGCGGCCGTGGTCAGCAGCAGGGCAAGAGACATGGCGCTCACTGGCTAACTCCTGATTGTTTCGATCCCCCGACTTCCTACATCAGAGTGTCCCGACCTGGGAATGGCGTGCAGTGCATTACGTCATGAATTGGACAGGTCTTTCGTCCCGGAGGTCTCGGCCGCACGGTGGTTGACCTGCACATATGCCGATCCCCCAGGACAAAGGTCACATCCTGGGGGAGATTCGGTCACAGGTCGGCCGCGACGGGGTTAGAACCGGTGTCAGTACGGGACGCGGGATCTCGCCGGATCCCTTGCGGCGCCCGGGGTCCGAGGCGCCGGGGCCACTCCCGGCAGGGGCGCCACCCGTTCGGACGAGCGACACGCCCCCTACCCTCCGCTACGACCCGACCGGGAGGTAGCGGCCCGGTTTCGGGGCACGCAGGTGCCGCCCTCGTCCCTCGGGCGACCCCTACCCTCCGCTGCGGGCAGGTGCCGCCCTCGTCCCTCGGGCGACCCCTACCCTCCGCTGCGGCTCAGCTCAGCCGCTCGATCACCATCGCCATGCCCTGGCCGCCGCCCACGCACATCGTCTCCAGGCCGAACTGCTTGTCGTGGAACTGGAGGCTGTTGATCAGGGTGCCGGTGATCCGGGCGCCGGTCATCCCGAACGGGTGACCGACGGCGATGGCCCCGCCGTTGACGTTGAGCTTGTCCAGCGGGATCTCCAGGTCCCGGTAGGACGGGATGACCTGGGCCGCGAAAGCCTCGTTGATCTCGAACAGGTCGATGTCCCCGACGGTCAGGCCGGCCCGCTTCAGCGCCTGCCTGGACGCCTCGACCGGGCCCAGGCCCATGATCTCGGGGGAGAGGCCGGTGACGCCGGTGGAGACGATCCGCGCCAGCGGGGTCAGGCCCAGGTCCCGCGCCTTGGTGTCGCTCATGATGACCAGCGCCGCGGCGCCGTCGTTGAGCGGGCAGCAGTTGGCGGCCGTGATCAGGCCGTCGGGGCGGAAGACGGGCTTGAGGCCCTGGACGCCCTCCAGCGTCACGCCGGCGCGCGGGCCGTCGTCGGCGGAGACGACCGTCCCGTCGGGGGTCGTGACCGGGGTGATCTCGCGCTCCCAGAAGCCGTTCTTGACCGCGGCCTCGGCCAGGTTCTGCGAGCGGACGCCGAACTCGTCCATGTCCTGACGGGTCACGCCCTTCAGGCGGGCCAGGTTCTCCGCGGTCTGGCCCATCGCGATGTACGCGTCGGGGATCAGGCCGTCCTCGCGCGGGTCGTGCCAGGACGCGCCCTCGCTCTGCGCGACGGCGGCCGTACGGCCCTCGGCGTCGGCGAAGAGCGGGTTGTGCGTGTCCGGCAGGCCGTCGGAGGAGCCCTTCACGGACCGGGAGACCATCTCGACGCCCGCGGAGATGAAGACGTCGCCCTCGCCCGCCTTGATGGCGTGCAGGGCCATCCGCGAGGTCTGGAGCGAGGAGGAGCAGTAGCGGGTGATCGTGCAGCCCGGCAGGTGGTCCATGCCCATCTGCACGGCGACGATGCGGCCCAGGTTGTGGCCCTGCTCGCCGCCGGGGAGGCCGCAGCCGAGCATCAGGTCGTCGATGTCGCGCGGGTCCAGCCCGGGAACCTTGGCGAGGGCGGCCTGGATGACCGTCGCGGTCAGGTCGTCCGGGCGGACGTCCTTGAGGGACCCCTTGAAGGCGCGCCCGATGGGCGAGCGGGCGGTCGAAACGATGACGGCTTCGGGCATCGGGACTCCAGGGGGTGCGTCGTTGCGGGACCGCAAGCGAAGTTACCGCCCCGTACGGTCGAGGTCACCGGCCTTGCGGTGTGATGCCGGTCGCTCCCGCGGGGCGGCGGGCGGCCGGGCGGGCGCCGACGCGGGGCGGGCGCCCCGGCCCCGGACCTCCCCGAGGGCCCCGGGCGGTTCAGGCCGGGCCGGAGACCGCCTCCGGGTCCGGCGTGCCGGTGGTGGCCGTCCCGGCGGCGCGGGCGGCCGGTGCCGGCTCCTCGCCCGGGACCCGCCGCCTGCGGCGGTGCTTGAGCAGGGCCCAGGGCCCGCGGGCCGCGGTGACCTCCGTACCCGCCTCGCCCGCGGCCGCCGACGCGGCCTTGGCCACCGGGAGCATGTCCTCGTCCCGGGACACGTCCAGCCGGTCCGACTCGGGCCATACCCCGAGCGCCGCGCACAGCGTGGGCAGCACGGCCATCGCGGCGGTCGCGTACCCCTCCGCCGACGGGTGGTAGGAGTCCGGGCCGAACATCTCGCGCGGGTTCGCGGCGAACTCCGGGCCCAGCAGGTCCCCCATGGAGACCGTGCGGGCACCCAGCGCGACCACGCCCATGGTCTGGGCCGCCGCCAGCTGGCGCGAGACCCGCCGGGCGACCCACCGCAGCGGCTGGTACACCGGCTCGATGGTGCCCAGGTCGGGGCAGGTGCCCACGACGACCTCGGCGCCCGCCAGCCGCAGCCGCCGTACGGCCGAGGTCAGGCACCGCACCGAGTGGGTGGGCGGCATCCGCCGGGTCACGTCGTTCGCGCCGATCATGATCACGCAGACGTCGGGCGGGGGCACGTCCTGCCCCTCGGGCCCGTCGAGCAGCAGGGCCACCTGCCGGTCCAGGTCGTCGGACATGGCCCCCGACAGGGCCACGTTGCGCAGCTCCACCGGCCGCTCGGCCACCGACGCCAGCCCGGAGGCCAGCAGCGCCGCCGGTGTCTGCCGGGCCCGCCGTACGCCCAGGCCCGCGGCCGTGGAGTCGCCCAGCATGCCCAGCCGCAGCGGCCCCGGGCTCAGCTCGGGTCCGCCGAACTCGCTCCCGTACAGCCCGTCCGCGCGCGGCGGATCCGGCAGCCCGGTCCCCACCGTCCGCTTCGCGAACTGGACCTCCGCCAGCACCAGACCCACCGTCGCGGCCCCGACCAGCCCGAGGCCGCCTCCGCCGTACGCCGCTCCCGCCGCGATCCGGCGGGCCGTTCTCGCCCTCGACACGCTTCAGGCCACCTCCTCGTCCCTCGACGACCTACCTGCCCCGTACGTACGGTCGTCCAATCCCTTTCGGCATACCCTGGCCGGACCTCCCGGAGAACCCGTGGAGTCCCCTCCTTGGAGAACATGGTGCAATTCCACGACTCGATGATCAGCCTCGTCGGCAACACCCCGCTGGTGAAGCTCAACCGTGTGACCGAAGGCCTGCAGGCCACCGTCCTTGCGAAGGTCGAGTACTTCAACCCCGGCGGGTCGGTGAAGGACCGCATCGCCGTACGGATGATCGAGGCCGCCGAGCAGAGCGGAGCCCTCAGGCCCGGTGGCACCATCGTGGAGCCCACCAGCGGCAACACCGGTGTAGGACTCGCCATCGTGGCCCAGCAGAAGGGCTACAAGTGCATCTTCGTCTGTCCTGACAAGGTGTCCATGGACAAGATCAACGTGATGCGCGCGTACGGCGCGGAGGTCGTGGTCTGCCCGACCGCCGTCGACCCCGAGCACCCGGACTCGTACTACAACGTGTCCGACCGCCTCGCGCGTGAGCCCGGCGCCTGGAAGCCGGACCAGTACAGCAACCCGAACAACCCCCGTTCGCACTACGAGACCACCGGTCCCGAGCTCTGGGAGCAGACCGACGGGAAGATCACCCACTTCATCGCGGGCGTCGGCACCGGCGGCACGATCTCCGGCACCGGCGGCTACCTGAAGGAGGTGTCCGGCGGCAAGGTCAAGGTCATCGGCGCCGACCCCGAGGGTTCGGTCTACTCCGGCGGCTCGGGCCGCCCGTACCTCGTCGAGGGCGTCGGCGAGGACTTCTGGCCGACCGCCTACGACCGCAACGTCACCGACGAGATCATCGCGGTGTCCGACAAGGACTCCTTCCAGATGACCCGCCGCCTCGCCAAGGAGGAGGGCCTGCTCGTCGGCGGTTCCTGCGGCATGGCGGTCGTGGCCGCTCTGCGCGCCGCCGAGGGCCTGGGCCCGGACGACGTGGTCGTCGTCCTGCTGCCGGACAGCGGGCGCGGCTACCTCAGCAAGATCTTCAGCGACGAGTGGATGGCCGGACACGGCTTCCTCGAGGAGGCCGGTCCCTCCGCGCGCATCGGCGACGTGCTGAACGACAAGGAGGGCGGCATCCCCTCCCTCGTCCACATGCACCCCGAGGAGACCGTCGGCGAGGCCATCGAGGTCCTGCGCGAGTACGGCGTCTCGCAGATGCCGATCGTCAAGCCGGGCGCCGGCCACCCCGACGTCATGGCCGCAGAGGTCATCGGCTCCGTCGTGGAGAAGGAGCTGCTGGCCGCGCTGTTCGCCCAGCGCGCCTCGCTCGGCGACCCGCTGGAGAAGCACATGAGCGCGCCGCTGCCGCAGGTCGGCTCGGGCGAGCCGGTCTCCGAGCTGATGGCCGTGCTCGGCGAGGCCGACGCGGCGATCGTGCTGGTCGAGGGCAAGCCGACCGGTGTCGTCAGCCGCCAGGACCTGCTGGCCTTCCTGGCCAAGGGCTCCAAGTAGCCGCTGCCGGTGCGCGCCCGCCGCGACGGGGCCGCGCGAGCCCGTCGCGCGATCGGTACGGGCCCGACACGTGGGCGCAGCACCGGCTTAACACGGCTGCGGCACAGTGGTGGTCGTCGGCAGGGAAGAGCGGGAGACCGCCCCACCCGGCCGGCACCACCGAACGGCGTTGCGTGACTTCGGAGCGGCTCCCGGACCATGTGCGCCACGGACGCGGACGGCCCTGACCCGGCCCGTGTCCTTCGCGGGGACCGCCGTCGTCCCGCCCCCGGGCAACCGGGGTGCGGCGGTCCCCGCTTCACTCTTTCCCGCCCCGCCCCGTGCGGGCCCGCCGGCCCCGTCAGCCGAGCGGATCGCGGTCGCGGCGGCCGCCGGAGGACGTACGGGCGTGGACGAAGTTCACGGCCACGATGCCCGCCCAGACCACCAGCAGCCCGCTCAGGCGCGCGTGCGCGGCGCCGATCGCCGAGAGCGGGATCGCCAGGACCAGCGTGATGACGGCGAAGCCGAACCGCTCCCCGAACGCGGCCCCGGGCGACACCGCGCCGCCGCCCGCCCCGCCGCGGGCCGCGAGCAGACGTTCCTCGGCCAGCCGGCGCCTGACCTGGGTGTCGACCTTCTCGACGAACGAGTCCACCAGCGCGGCCTCGTACTCCGGCCCCAGCTCCCGCCGGGCGTCCAGGGTGGCGTCGAGTTCCTTCTTCAGCTCTCGGGCGTGCGCGTCCATCCCCCCACCGTAGGAAGCCGCGCGGACCCCGGCACTGGGGCTATCCCCCGTATCGCGTCGCGGGCGCGGGTTGCCCCGCTGCATAACCACATGCAGAGTGCTCCGTGACTGAATATCTCACCGGGGACGGGATGGAGGGGACGGCCATGAGCGACGGCCCGGCCGCACGGCTGCAGAAGCTGTTCGAAGGGCACCGGCTGACACCGACCCAGCGGCGGATCGCGCACTGCATGGTGCGCGGGGCGGCCGAGGTGCCGTTCCTGTCGAGCGTGGAGCTCGCCGAACTGGCCGGGGTGAGCCAGCCCTCCGTGACCCGGTTCGCGGTGGCGCTCGGCTTCGACGGGTACCCGGCGCTGCGCCGGCACCTGCGCGAGGTGGCGCCCGCCGAGCGGGCCGGCACCGAGGACGGGGACGCGTACAACGAGTACCAGCAGGCCGTCCAGGGCGAGATCGAGAACCTGCGGCAGCTCTCGGCGATGCTCGCCGATCCCGCACCGGTCCAGGAAGCGGGCCGGCTGCTCGCCGCCTCGGTCCCGCTGCCGGTGCTCGGGCTGCGGGCGGCGTCCTCGCAGGCGCGCGGGTTCGCGTACTTCGCCGCCAAGGTGCACCCGGACGTACGGCTGCTGGACGAGGGCGGCTCGATGCTGGAGGACCGCGTCGACGCGGCCCGCTACGAGGGGGCCACCGCGCTGCTCTGCTTCGCGCTGCCCCGCCACCCCCGGGAGGTCGTGGAGACCCTGGAGCGCGCGCGGCGGGCCGGGCTGACGGTCGTCACCGTCGCGGACTCGGCGTTCGCGCCGGTCGCCCGCCACTCGGACCTGCTGATCCCGGCCCCCGTCGGCACCGGCCTGGCCTTCGACACGGCCTGCGCCCCGATGCTGCTGGGCCGGGTGCTGCTGGAGGCGATGGCGGACGCGCTGCCGGACGCGCAGGCGCGGCTGGAGACCTTCGACGCGCGGGCCGCGGCGCGGGGGCTGTTCGTGGAGTGAGCCGCGGCGCGGGGCGCGGCGTCAGAGAAGGGCGTCCCGGTGGTCGCCGCCCGCCTCGGCGACGAGGGCCGCGAGGCCCTGCGCCGGGCGGGCCGCGGCGAAGCGGATCGCGCCGTCCGGGCCGGCCGCGTACCCGTGGACCGCGGGGCGGGGCAGGCTGTTGTAGCCGTAGTGGGCCGTGAAGAAGTACGCGCCCGTGTCCGGCACCCCGACCAGGTCGCCCGGGGCCAGCGGGGGCAGCTCCCGGGCCGTGGCGAGCAGGTCGCCCGCGAAGCAGGCCGGGCCGGCGACGTCCTGCGCGACGGGGGCGCCGGTCTTCGGGGCGCCGGTCGCGTCGTACGCCAGGACGCGGACCGGCCAGGAGGCCGGTGCGTACACGGTGCGGGTCGCCACCTGGACCCCGGCGTGCGTGACGGCGACCGGGCGGCCCCCGGTGGTCTTGGTGTACTCGACCCGCGCGAGGACCAGCCCGTGCTTGGCCAGCAGCGACCGGCCGAACTCCGTCACCAGGCCGAACGAGCCGTCGAAGAGCCCGGGCACCGCCCCGCGCAGCGCGGCCGCGTACCGCGCGAACGCCGGGGTCTCCTCGTCCGAGGCGAAGTCCACCGGCAGCCCGCCGCCGATGTCGAGGGTGTCGACCTGGCGGTGCCCGGCCGCCGTGTTGATCTCCTCGGCCAGCGCGTGCAGCTCCCGTACGCCCTCCACGAGCAGGTCGAGCGGGACGCCCTGTGACCCGGAGTGGGTGTGCAGGCGCGTCAGCCACGGCCGGTCCAGGAAGGCCCGGACGAGCCGGGCGCGGGAGCCCGGGTCGCGCAGGGCGATGCCGAACTTCGAGGTGGCGGTGGCGGTGGAGAGCGCGCCGATGGTGCCCGCGCCCGTCTGGGGATTGACGCGGACGCCGACCGGGGAGGCGGTGGGCGCCGCCGTGACCAGGGCGTCGAGGCGCTCCAGCTCCTGGTGGTTGTCGGCGTTGACGGCGATCCCGAGGGCGAGGGCCTCCCGCAGTTCGGCGGTCGTCTTGGCGGGGGAGTCCAGGACGGTGCGCTCCGGCAGGACCCCGGCCGCCCGGGCCAGTGCCAGCTCGCCGGCGCTCGCCACCTCGCAGCCGATCCCGTGGTCCGCGAGCAGCCGCAGGACCGGTACGAGCGGGGCGGCCTTGACGGCGAAGGCGTGCAGGACGGGTGTGCCGGGCGGCAGCACGGCCGCGAACGCGCCGGTCAGGGCGGCGGCCGAGGCCCGGATGCCGGCGGTGTCCAGCAGGCAGACCAGCGGCTCGGAGTCGAGCAGCCCCTGCGCGACGGCCGCCCGTACGGCCAGGTCCCGGCGCCGGGACCTGGCGGGCCCGGTGCCCGGCCCCGTGCCCGGCCCGGGCCCCGCGCCCGCCCCCGGAGCGGCGCCCGTACCCGCGCCCGTACCCGCCCCCGTGCCCGTCTCCGCGTTCGTCTCGGCAGCCATGGCGCCATCCCATCACCACACCGACCCGCCCGCAGCTGTTGACTGAATCTATTCATAGGGACAGGATGTGAATGGATTGACCAACATCGAGGAGGCACAGCCATGTCAGGACCTCGCCCCGTACGGGCCTCGCGCGGTACCGCACTCAGCACCCTGGGATGGCAGCAGGAGGCCGCGCTGCGGATGCTCCAGAACAACCTCGACCCCGAGGTCGCCGAGCACCCCGACAAGCTCGTCGTCTACGGCGGCACCGGCAAGGCCGCCCGCGACTGGCGCTCGTACGACGCCATGGTCCGCACCCTCCAGACCCTCAAGCAGGACGAGACGATGCTCGTCCAGTCCGGCCGCCCGGTCGGCGTCATGCAGACCCACGAGTGGGCGCCGCGCGTCCTGCTCGCCAACTCCAACCTCGTCGGCGACTGGGCCAACTGGGAGGAGTTCCGCCGCCTGGAGAACCTCGGCCTGACCATGTACGGCCAGATGACGGCCGGCTCGTGGATCTACATCGGCACCCAGGGCATCCTCCAGGGCACCTACGAGACCTTCGCCGCCGTCGCCGCCAAGCTGCATTCAATGGGTAAAGGGGTTGGCGGCACCCTCGCCGGCACCATCACCCTCACCGCCGGCCTCGGCGGCATGGGCGGTGCCCAGCCGCTGGCCGTGACGATGAACGACGGCGTCGCGATCTGCATCGACGTCGACCCGCGCGCCATCGACCGCCGCATCGAGCACCGCTTCCTGGACGTCAAGGCCGACAACCTGCGTCACGCCCTCCAGCTGGCCGTCGAGGCCCGCGACGCCCGCAAGCCGCTCTCCATCGGCCTCCTCGGCAACGCCGCCGACCTGCTCCCGCAGATGCTGGCCGAGGGTGCGCCGATCGACATCGTCACCGACCAGACGAGCGCCCACGACCCGCTCGCCTACCTCCCCGTCGGCGTCGACTTCGACGACATGGCCTCCTACGCGGCCAAGGACCCGGCGGGCTTCACCACCCGCGCCCGCGAGTCCATGGCCACGCACGTCGAGGCCATGGTCGGCTTCATGGACGCCGGCGCCGAGGTCTTCGACTACGGCAACTCCATCCGCGGCGAGGCCCAGCTGGCCGGCTACGACCGCGCCTTCGCCTTCCCCGGCTTCGTCCCCGCCTACATCCGGCCGCTGTTCTGCGAGGGCAAGGGCCCCTTCCGCTGGGCGGCCCTGTCCGGTGAGGCGTCCGACATCCACAAGACCGACAAGGCGATGCTGGAGCTCTTCCCGGAGAACGAGTCTCTGCACCGCTGGATCAAGATGGCCGGCGAGCGCGTCCACTTCCAGGGCCTGCCCGCCCGCATCTGCTGGCTCGGCTACGGCGAGCGCGACAAGGCCGGCGAGCGCTTCAACGAGATGGTCGCCGACGGCACCCTGGCCGCCCCGCTGGTCATCGGCCGCGACCACCTCGACTGCGGCTCGGTGGCCTCCCCGTACCGCGAGACCGAGGCCATGCTCGACGGCTCCGACGCCATCGCCGACTGGCCGCTGCTCAACGCCATGGTCAACGTCGCCTCCGGCGCGTCCTGGGTCTCCATCCACCACGGCGGCGGCGTCGGCATGGGCCGCTCCATCCACGCCGGCCAGGTCACCGTCGCCGACGGCACCCCGCTGGCCGGCGAGAAGATCCGCCGCGTCCTCACCAACGACCCGGGCATGGGCGTCATCCGCCACGTCGACGCCGGCTACGACATCGCGGAGACCGTCGCCGACGAGCGCGACGTCCGCATCCCCATGCGCGAGGGTGACGACGCGTGAGCGGGGCCTCCACCTTCCACTCCATGTGGGCGCAGCTCGCGCCCGTCGGCCGGGACGCCGGCAGCGGCGGCTACCGCCGCTACGCCTGGACCGGCGCCGACGCCGACTGCCGGACCTGGTTCCAGGAGCAGGCCGAGGCGCGCGGTCTGGCGTACGAGACCGACCGCAACGGCAACCAGTGGGCCTGGCTCGGCGACCCCCTCGCCGGGGACGCCGTCGTCACCGGCTCCCACCTGGACTCCGTCCCCGACGGCGGGGCCTTCGACGGCCCCCTCGGAGTGGTGTCCTCCTTCGCGGCCCTGGACGAACTCCGCAGCAGGGGAGCGGAGTTCGCCAGGCCGCTGGCCATCACCAACTTCGGTGACGAGGAAGGGGCCCGCTTCGGCCTCGCCTGCGTCGGCTCCCGGCTCGCCGCCGGGCAGCTGACCAAGGAGAAGGCGTACGAGCTGCGGGACGCCGACGGGATCACCCTGCCCCGGGCCATGGAGGCCGCCGGGTACGACCCCGACGCCATCGGGGCCGACCCCGAACGCCTGGCCCGGATCGGCGCGTTCGTCGAACTCCACGTGGAGCAGGGCCGCGCCCTGGACCTGTCCGGCGACCGGATCGGGATCGCCTCCGCGATCTGGCCGCACGGCCGCTGGCGGTTCGACTTCCGCGGCGAGGCCAACCACGCCGGCACCACCCGCCTCGTGGACCGCCGCGACCCGATGCTCACGTACGCGGCGACCGTGCTGGCCGCCCGGACCGAGGCGGCCCTCGCCGGGGCCGTCGCCACCTTCGGGAAGATCGCCGTCGAGCCCAACGGGGTCAACGCCATCCCCTCGCTGGTGCGCGGCTGGCTCGACTCCCGCGCCGCCGACCAGGCGACCCTGGACACCGTCGTCACCGCCATCGAGAAGGCCGCCCGCGAGCGCGCCGACCAGGACGGCATCGACCTTGGCATCGTCCGGGAGTCCTTCACGCCGGTCGTCGAGTTCGAGCACGCCCTGCGCGACGAGATGAACCGGATCCTGGGCGGGTCCGTGCCCGTGCTCGGCACGGGGGCGGGACACGACGCCGGAATCCTCTCCGCGGCCGTCCCGACCGCGATGCTGTTCGTACGGAACCCGACCGGCGTCTCCCACTCCCCGCGGGAGTTCGCCGCCGAGGACGACTGCGTGGCCGGAGTCCTCGCCCTCGCCGACGTACTGGAAGGTCTCGCATGCCGCTCGACCCGCACGCCGTGACGACGTACTGGCTGGAGCACGCCTGGCTCGGCACCCACGTCGAACCGGGCGTCGCCCTCGACGTGACGGCCGACGGCCGCGTCGCCGCCCTGCGCACCGGGGCGGCGACGCCCCCGCCCGGCGCGCAGGTGCTGCGCGGCCTCACCCTGCCGGGCCTGGCCAACGCGCACTCCCACGCCTTCCACCGGGCGCTGCGCGGAACGGTCCAGGTCGGCTCGGGCACCTTCTGGACCTGGCGCGACTTCATGTACAAGGCGGCCCAGAAGCTCACCCCCGACTCGTACTTCGCGCTCGGACGGGCGGTGTACGCCGAGATGGCGCTGGCCGGCATCACGAACGTCGGCGAGTTCCACTACGTCCACCACGCCCCCGGCGGCGTCCCCTACGCCGACCCGAACGCCATGGGCGAGGCCCTGATCGAGGCCGCCGCCGCGGCCGGCATCCGCATCACCCTGCTGGACACGGCGTACCTGGCGTCCGGCTTCGGCGAGGCCCCGAACCCGCACCAGCTGCGGTTCTCCGACGGCACCGCCGACGCCTGGGCCGAGCGGGCCTCCGCCCTGAAGCCCCGCGGGCACGCCCTGATCGGCGCCGCGATCCACTCGGTGCGCGCCGTGCCCGCCGACCAGCTGGCCACCGTCGCCCGCTGGGCCGAGGAACGCCGGGCGCCCCTGCACGTCCACCTCTCGGAGCAGACCGCCGAGAACGACGCCTGCCGGGCCGCCCACGGGTGCACGCCGACCCAGCTGCTCGCCGACCACGGGGTGCTCGGCCCGCGTACCACCGGCGTCCACAACACGCACCTCACCGACGCGGACATCGCCCTCCTCGGCGGCAGCGCCACCGGCACCTGCATGTGCCCCACCACCGAACGCGACCTCGCCGACGGCACCGGCCCGGCCGTCCGCCTCCAGCACGCGGGCAGCCCGCTGTCCCTGGGGAGCGACAGCCACGCCGTGATCGACCTGCTCGAAGAGGCCCGCGCGATGGAGCTGAACGAGCGCCTCAGCAGCCGCACCCGCGGCCACTGGACGGCGAACGCCCTGCTCACCGCCGCCACCGAGGACGGGCACGCGGCTCTGGGGCGGCCCGACGCGGGCCGGCTGGAGGCGGGCGCGCTCGCCGACTTCACCACCATCGCCCTGGACTCCGTACGGACGGCGGGAACCCTGCCCCGGCTCGGCGCCGAGACCGCCGTCTTCGCCGCCACGGCCGCCGACGTCCGCCACACCGTGGTCGGCGGCCGCCACATCGTCCGCGACGGCCGCCACACCCTGGTCGAGGACGTCCCGTCCGCCCTGGCCGACGCCATCGCCGCCCTGCGCTCCTGACCGGGGCGCCCGCGGCGGGCCTCTTCCCCCACCCCGCCCCTTCCCGGAACCGGGGTCCGGGGCGGAGCCCCCGTTCCGGGAAGGGGCGGGGTGGGGGAGGCAACCCTGAGAGGAACCCATGACCACCACCGTCATCACCCACATCGGCAGCCTCGTCACCAACGACCCCGCCCTCGGCGACGGCAGCCCCCTCGGCACGATCCAGGACGCCGCCCTCGTCATCGACGGCGACACGATCGCCTGGGTCGGCCCGACTGCCGAGGCCCCGGCCGCAGACGCGATGTACGACGCCGACGGCCGCGCCGTCATCCCCGGCTTCGTCGACTCCCACTCGCACCTGGTCTTCGCGGGCGACCGCACCGCCGAGTTCAACGCCCGCATGTCCGGGCACAGTTACTCGGCCGGCGGCATCCGCACCACCGTCGCCGCGACCCGCGCCGCCACCGACGCCGAGCTGGAGGCCAACCTGCTGCGCCACCTGCGCGAGGCCCGCCGCCAGGGCACCACCACCTTCGAGACCAAGTCCGGCTACGGCCTCACCGTCGACGACGAGGCCCGCGCCCTGCGGATCGCCGCCGCGCACACCGAGGAGGTCACCTACCTCGGCGCGCACATCGTCTCCCCCGACTACGCCGACGACCCGGCCGGCTACGTCGACCTCGTCACCGGCGACATGCTGGCCGCCTGCGCCCCGTACGCCCGCTGGGTGGACGTCTTCTGCGAGAAGGGCGCCTTCGACGGGGACCAGGCCCGCGCGATCCTCACCGCCGGAGCCGCCGCCGGGCTGATCCCGCGCATCCACGCCAACCAGCTCGGCCACGGCCCCGGCGTGCAGCTCGCCGTGGAGCTCGAAGCGGCCTCCGCCGACCACTGCACCCACCTCACCGACGCGGACGTCGACGCCCTCGGCCAGGCCGCGGCGACGACGGTGGCCACCCTGCTGCCCGGAGCGGAGTTCTCCACCCGCGCCCCGTGGCCCGACGCGCGCCGGCTGATCGGCGCGGGCGCGACCGTGGCCCTGTCCACGGACTGCAACCCCGGCTCCTCCTACACGAGTTCCATGCCGTTCTGCATCGCGCTCGCCGTACGGGACATGCGGATGACCCCCGACGAGGCCCTCTGGTCCGCGACGGCGGGCGGCGCCCGCGCCCTGCGCCGCACCGACGTCGGCACGCTCGCCCCCGGCGCCCGCGCCGACCTGGCGCTCCTGGACGCGCCCAGTCACGTGCACCTGGCGTACCGCCCGGGCGTCCCGCTCGTCTCGGCCGTCTGGCAGCGCGGGGTCCGCGCGCACTGACGGCGCCGGTGCGGCCGACGGGCTCCGGGACCGGCCGCGCCGAAGCGGCCGTCCCTCGGACGGCCACCCCCCCGGCGCGGCCGCCCCGGACGGCCGGTCCGGAGCCCGTCGGCCGCCCCCGGACCGGCCGAAACCGCACGGCCGGAAGCCCGTTGATCCGGGCCGTCACGTGTCTTCCCTCCGTAAGGCCCCCGGCGTACCTTGAGCCACCAATCTGATGTGTCGTCAGTAACTTGTGGCCCGAGGGGAAGACGATCGTGTCCGACCGGAAACGCTCCACCGCGCTCGCGCTGGCGTCCGCGCTGGCCGGATCGGCGGTACTGCTGGCCGCCCCCGCGGCCCGCGCCGCCGTCGTCGACGTGGCCTACGACTGCAAGACCCCCATCGGGGACAAGTCGGCCGTGTCGCCCATCGACATCAAGGCGGTCAAGGAGGGCGACGCCTACAAGCTGACGATGTCCTTCCAGAAGGGCGTCTCGTCCAGCCCCATCGAACTCGGCAAGGGCGCGATGACGCCCAGCGCGGTCGTCCTCGTCGACGGCGCCGAGAAGGTGTCCGTGCCGGTCTCCGGCCCGCCCAACACCGAGGCGGCGCCCGCCGACACCCCCATCAAGATCAGCGACCTCTCGGGCACCTACACGCCCAAGAAGAGCGGCAAGGTCACCTTCACCGCCGGCGTGCTCACCATCAAGGCGATGGGCACCACCACCACCTGCACCCCCGGCAACAGCCCCGGACCCTCCCTGGACCTGGAGGTCACCGCCCCCGCCGGCAGCGCCCCCCAGTCCGGCGACGGCGGCGGCAGCGGCGAGGAGACCCTGCCGCAGACCGGGCCCACCGACTCCGCCCTCGCCCTCGGCACCCTCGGCGCCACCGTGCTGCTCTCCGGCGCCGCCGGCGTGCTCTGGCTGACCCGGCGCGGCCGGCGGGCCCGGTCCTGAACGGAGCACCCCGGCCATGTCCGTGCTCCACACCCCCGGAAGGACCGCCCGCGCCGGCGCGGCCCTTCTCACCGCCGCCGCCCTGTACGCGGCCTGCGCGCCCCCGGCCGCCGCCGACGAGCCCGGCTGGACCGCCGAGCCCGCCGCCGGGAGCGCCGCCCGCCCCGGCGGCGCGCGCCCGTACCACTACCTGGCCGGCACCCCCGGCACCGTGCTGGAGGACCGCCTCGCCCTCGCCAACACCACCGACCGGGAACTCACCGTCACCCTGCGCGGGGCCGACGCCTACAACACCGCCGACGGCGCCTTCGCCGTGCGCCCCGCCCGGGAGTCGGCCGGCGCCGGGTCCTGGATCAGCTTCGGCGCCGGCTCGACGGTGAAGGTCCCGCCGCGCACCCGCGCGGTCGTCCCCTTCACCATCACCGTGCCGCCCGCCTCCCCGCCCGGGGACCACCCCGCGGCCGTGGTCGCCGCCGAGGGGGGCCGCGAAACGGGCGTACGGGTCCACCTGCGGGTCAGCGGCCCGACGCTGGCCGCCCTCACCGTCGAGGACGTCTCCGTGCGCGGCCGGGGCGCCGCCGCGGAGGTCGCGTACGCCCTGGTCAACCGGGGGAACGTGGCCCTCGCCCCCGAGCTGTCCCTGCGCGCCGAGGGCCGCTTCGGCGAGGTCCCCGACCGCACCGCCCGCGCCCTCCCGCTGGAACTCCTCCCGGGGCAGCGGGTCGAGCTGACCGAACCCTGGCCCGGCGCCCCCGTCTTCGACCGGGTCCGCCTCACCCTGACCGTCACCGCGCCCGGCGGCGCCCGGGCCACGGCGGAGGCCGCCGCGTGGTTCGTGCCCTGGCGGGTGGCCGGCTGGACGGGAGCCGGGCTGCTCCTCCTCGGCGGGACCGCGCTGGCCGCGCTGCTCCTCGTACGCGGCCGGCGGACCCGCCCGGAGCCGCCGGAAGCCGAAGCCCGCGCGGCCGCGCCGCACGCCGCGCCGGAACACGAACTGACGGGAGCCTCCAGGTGAGCGCCATGGTCGCCCGCACGCCCGGCGCCGGAGCACGGCTCGCGGCCCTCCTCGCCGCCGCGCTGGCCGCCTGCGTCCTCGCGCTGCTGCCCGCGGCCCCGGCCGCGGCCGACGAGGGCAAGCCCGCGGTGGCGCTCTCGCTCCAGGACGCCGCGAAGGGCACCGAGATCACCGTCACCGGCACCGGCTGGCGGCCCAGGACGATGGTGATGCTGCTGGTCTGCGGCCAGAACATGATCGGCGGCACCAACAGCTGCGCCAACGCCGACGGCGCGGCCGTCGCGGTCGCCGACGACGGCCGCTTCGCCGCCCAGCTGCCGGTCGTGGCCCCGCCCAAGCCGTGTCCCTGCGTCGTGAACGTCACCTCCGTCAACGGGGACCAGTCCACCGTCGCGGCCCCCCTGAGGATCACCGACCACCCGGTCGCCGAGCTGCCCGCCGCGTCCGGTACGGCCCGTCTCGCGATGCTCACCGGGGTCAGGCTGGAAGGTGAGGACGGGGTGCTGACCTGGTTCGGCTCCCCGCCGTCGCGGACGTTCCGGGTCACCGTCGGCAACCTCGGCACCGCCCCGGTCAAGGACCCGGTCTTCCAGCTCGGCATCGCCCACGGCGTCTTCGCGCCGCTGTGGGAGGAGGCCCGCTGGAAGGGCACCATCCCGCCGGGCGGAAAGGCGGAGCTCGCCCTGGACGTCGCCCTCACCGCGGGCGCGTACGGGGACTACACGATCTCCCTCAAGTACGGCGAGACGGTGGTGGCCGCCCAGCCCTGGGGCGTGGACCGCCCGTACGGCGTCCTGCTCTTCTGGGGCCTGCTCCTGGTGGTGGTCCCGGCCGCGGTCTTCCGCGTCGGCATGGCCGTCGTCGACAAGGCCCGGCCGCGCGCCGCGCCCGCCGGCGGACGCCACCGCGGCGCCGGGAACACCGATGCGGCCACCGCCGTGACGGCCCGGCTGCCCCGGCTGCCCCGGCCGGCGTCCGTACGCGGAACCGCGCGGGCGGACCGTACGGAGCCGGCGCCCCCGCCCCCACAGACCACCACGGCGGTCCTGCCGTGGTTCACCCCGGACAGCGCGCCGGAGACAGCACCACAGACGTCCGCACCGTCTGAGAACCGTTCGACGACGAAGGGACATTCGTGAACACCCAACGGAGGGTAAGCGCGGCCGCGGTCGCGCTGCTGCTCGGCGGCGCGGGCATCGCCCTGGCGGCTTCCCCCGCCCTGGCGGCGGAGACCACGTACAAGGTCAAGTGCATTCCGCCGGCCGGCGGCGGCAGCCCGGTGGAGGGCGACACCACGGCCAAGATCACGGCTCCGGCGACCGCCAAGGTCGGTGACGAGGTCGACGTGGTCTGGGAGACCGTCAAGCCCGCCTCGAACAACACCGACCTGATGGTGATCCCGAAGGACTCCGTCCTGCCCACCGGCTGGATCGCGGTCGGCGGCGGGATGGGCGAGCTCAAGGTCGTCGGGGAGAAGAAGAACCCGGAGATCGCCAAGAAGGCCCCCATGGTGATGTCCGCCATGAAGGGCAGGCTGAAGCTCACCAAGGCCGGAAAGATCACCCTGAGCCCCGGCAAGTACGACGTCGCCGTGACCTTCTCCATCGGCACGTTCACCACCAAGTGCGCGCCGACGGGCACCGCCGGCGTCGGGGCGACCATCGACGTGTCGGACGGCTCCAGCGGCGGCGCGACGAACGGGGGCGCCACCAACGGCGGCGCGACGAACGGCGGCGCGACCAACGGCGGCGCGACGAACGGAGGAGCCACCAACGGGGGAGCCGCGAACGGCGGCACCACCGCCGGGGGCGGCGGCCAGAGCGACTTCCCGGGCAAGGCCGTCGACGTGAAGTTCGACTGCGGCGAGACGGTCCCCGGCGGCATCACCACCCCGGTCACCGTCAACGCCAAGAAGAACGGCGGCGGCTACGACCTGACGGTCAAGACCGCCAAGGACGCGATGAAGGCCCCGGTGCCCCTGCCCAAGGGCGCCCTCAAGCCGTCGATGCAGATCAAGCTCGGCGGCGCCGACAGCGGCGCGGTCAAGGTCACCGGCCCGGCCAACGCCGAGCCGATCGGCCAGGGCGCGGGCGTCAGCCTCAGCGACATGACGGGCACCTACAAGCCCGGCAAGACGGGCAAGGTCACCCTCAGCCCGTCCGACATGACGATCGAGGTCACCATGGTCGCGGGCTCCACGCCGCTCAGCGTGCCCTGCAAGGCGGCCACCAGCGCCGTCTCGCTGGAGCTGGACACCACCGCCCAGCAGGGCGGCTCCGCCGGCCCGTCCACCACGGGCGGCTCCGGCAGCGCCACCAGCACCTCGGGCGGCCTCGCCGAGACCGGCGCGGAGGACGAGGGCGGCATCAAGGCCCTGGCCCTGGTCGCCGGCACGGTGGTCCTGCTCGGTGGCGCGGTCTTCACCTTCACCCCGTGGCGCCGCCTGCGCGGCACCCGGTAGGAGCGGGTCCGGACAACGGGACGGCCCGGCACACCTCGCGGTGTGCCGGGCCGTCCCCGTGCGGGGCGGGACGCGTCAGTTCACGTCCCCCATCAGCGCGTTGACCTTCTTGCGGTACATGTAGATCGCGACACCGGCGAGGACGGCGGCGGCCGCCTGGAAGAGGATCACCCCGACGCCGTTCAGCTTCACGTCGGCCAGGCTGAGCAGACCGGTGATGCAGTCACCGGCGGTGACGGCCAGGAACCAGACGCCCATCATCTGGGAGGCGTACTTCTGCGGCGCCATCTTCGTCGTGACCGACAGGCCGACCGGCGAAAGGAACAGCTCGGCGATCGTGTGCATCAGGAAGATCAGCACCAGCCACCACATGGTGACCTTGGTGTCGTTGCCCGCGACCTGGCTCAGCGGCACGGCGAAGACGAAGAACGAGGCACCGACGATGACCAGGGCGATCGAGAACTTCACGATGGTGCTGGGCTCGCGGTTGCGGCGGGCCAGGGCCACCCACACGGCGGCGAAGATCGGGGCCAGGGCCACGACGAAGAGCGGGTTCAGCGACTGGAAGACGACGGTCGGAACCTCCCAGCCGAGCAGGTTCCGCTCGGAGCTCTTGTCACCGAACAGAGAGAGGGTCGAACCGCCCTGGTCGTAGATCATCCAGAAGACGGCGGCGGCCACGAAGAACCAGATGTAGGCGCTCATCCGGGTCTGCTCACCGGCGGAGAGGTCCTTGTCCCGCTTTATGCGCACGAGCACCGCGACCGGGATGATCAGACCGGCGATCGTGATCGGGTACAGCGCCCACTTGATGGTGAACATGTCCGCCGCGACCACGGCGCCGTAGAAGACGGCGATGACGGCCAGGGCGCCGAGGGCCTTGACGATCACGGTCTTGCGCTCGGCGGGGGACAGCGGGTTCGGGACGATGCTGCTCTTCGGGCTGAGGGTCTTGCCGGCCAGCAGGAAGATGACCAGGCCGACGCCCATGCCGATGGCGGCGAGGAAGAAGCCGAGGTGCCAGTTGACGGTCTCGCCGATGGTGCCGATGGCGAGCGGCGCCGCGAAGGCACCCACGTTGATGCCGATGTAGAAGATCGTGAAGCCGCTGTCACGGCGCGAGTCGTCCGCGTCCTTGTACAGGTGGCCGACCATCGTGGAGATGTTGGCCTTCAGCAGACCGGAGCCGATCGCGACCAGCAGCAGGCCGACGAAGAACGCCAGCTGGCCGGGCACGGCGAGCGCCACGTGGCCCGCCATGATCACGAAGCTGGCGATGGCGACCGTCTTGCGGGCACCCCAGACGCGGTCACCGAACCAGCCGCCGGGCATGGCCATGAGGTAGACCATGGCCACGTACACGGAGTAGATCGCCGTGGCCGTCGCCGCCGTGAAGCCGAGTCCCCCGCCCTGGCTGCCGGTCGCGGCGTCCACGCCGCCGGAGACCAGGTACAGGACGAGAAGCGCACGCATGCCGTAGTAGGAGAACCGCTCCCACATCTCGGTCATGAACAGCGTGGCCAGGCCGATCGGGTGGCCGAGGACGGTCTTCTCGTAAGCGGGGCTCGGTGAGGCCGTCGTCAGGCTGGAAGCCATGGTCGTTCCTTGCTTGCTCGGGACGCTGGGCTTCGTGAGCCTGGTAGCGCCCGGTGAGGGTGGCCGGCACCGGCGACCGGAGTTCCGCCCCACGCCTCGGGGTCCGCACCCGAAGAGGGGAGCGGTGGAACGTCCGTCGCCGGGATCCACGCCCGTCGCGCACCTTCGCGCGCAGGGCCCGGCCCACAGGTCATTCACTGTCATCGCACCGGACAGGGCGGCCCGTCGCGTCGGTGCGTGAGGACAGCCAAACCGGCCCGAACAGAATCGAAGACCTCCGGCGCGCTTTTCGGCACAAAGGTCCCCTGAGTAGTGCATCAGGCGTCTCGCCACCATACGACACGACACTGCGGCATATGGAAGGACTTGAGATATGGATCACAGGATTCCGGGGAACCGCCAGACCCTATTCGAAGGCCATAGGTCCTTCGTATGCCCAGTTCCCAGGGCTATGCCGGGAGGCCCCGGCCGGGACTTCGCGCGGACTACCATCACCCCCATGACGCGTGTACTGCTCGCCGAGGACGACGCATCCATCTCGGAGCCCCTGGCCCGCGCCCTGCGCCGGGAGGGGTACGAGGTCGAGGTCCGGGAGGACGGCCCCACCGCCCTGGACGCGGGACTGCAGGGCGGCGTCGACCTCGTCGTCCTCGACCTCGGCCTGCCGGGCATGGACGGCCTGGAGGTGGCCCGCCGACTGCGCGCCGGGGGCCACGGCTTCCCGATCCTCGTGCTCACCGCCCGCGCGGACGAGGTCGACACGGTCGTCGGCCTGGACGCGGGCGCCGACGACTACGTGACCAAGCCGTTCCGGCTGGCCGAGCTCCTCGCCCGGGTACGGGCCCTGCTCCGGCGCGGCGCCACCGAGGCGAGCCAGCCCCCCGCCACCCACGGCGTCCGGATCGACGTCGAGTCGCACCGCGCCTGGATGGGGGAGGAGGAGCTCCAGCTCACGGCCAAGGAGTTCGACCTGCTGCGCGTCCTGGTCCGGGACGCCGGACGGGTCGTCACCCGCGACCAGCTGATGCGCGAGGTCTGGGACACCACCTGGTGGTCCTCCACCAAGACCCTCGACATGCACATCTCCTGGCTGCGCAAGAAACTCGGCGACGACGCCGCCAATCCGCGCTACATCGCCACCGTCCGCGGCGTCGGCTTCCGCTTCGAGAAGAGCTGATCCCCCCTCCTGGGGCATGCTCTAGGGCATGCGCCGCCGCCTGATCAACTCCACGCTCGCCGTGGTGCTCGTCGTCATCGCCGTCTTCGGCGTCTCCCTGGTCATCGTGGAGACCCGCACCATCAGCAGCAGCGCCCAGGACCGGATCGAGTCCGAGGCGCTGCGCCTGGTGGGCGTCGTGGAGTCCGACGTCCTGGAGAAGAAGCCGGTGGACACCGCCGCGCTCGCCGAACTGCTGGAGAGCGGCAAGTACGCCCGGATCACCATCCCCGGACAGCCTGTCGTCGAGGTGGGCGACCGCATCGACGAGTCCGTGATCCGGGGCACCGCGCGCGGCGAGCAGGGCGAGGTCGTCGTCGTGGAGGAGGCCCGCTCCACGGTCACCCGGGAGGTCGTGCGGACCCTGGCCGTCGTCGGCGCGGTGGCCCTGCTGGCCGTCGTGGCGGCCGTACTCCTCGCCGTGCGGCAGGCGAACCGGCTGGCCTCCCCCCTCACCGACCTCGCCGAGACGGCCGAGCGCCTGGGATCGGGCGACCCGCGGCCCCGGCACAAGCGGTACGGGGTCCCCGAGCTGGACCGGGTCGCCGACGTACTGGACTCCAGCGCCGAGCGGATCGGCCGCATGCTGACCGCCGAGCGGCGCCTGGCCGCGGACGCCTCCCACCAGCTGCGCACCCCGCTCACCGCCCTGTCGATGCGGCTGGAGGAGATCACGGTCACCGACGACCTGGAGACCGTACGGGAGGAGGCGACGATCGCCCTGACCCAGGTCGAGCGGCTCACGGACGTGGTGCAGCGGCTGCTCACGAACTCGCGGGACCCGCGGACCGGCTCGGCGGTCCCCTTCGACCTGGACGAGGTCGTCAAGCAGCAGGAGGAGGAGTGGCGTCCCGCCTACCGCAGCGCCGGCCGGGCCATCGTCCGGTCGGGGAAGCGGGGCGTACGGGCCGTCGGCACCCCCGGCGCCGTCTCGCAGGTGCTGGCGACCCTGGTGGAGAACGCCCTGATGCACGGCGGCGGCACCGTCGCCCTGCGGACCCGGGTGATCGGCAACCAGGCGGTGCTGGAGGTCACGGACGAGGGCCCGGGCGTGCCCCCCGACCTCGGGAACCGGATCTTCGAGCGGGCCATCAGCGGCCGCAACTCCACCGGCATCGGCCTCGCCGTCGCCCGGGACCTCGCGGAGGCGGACGGCGGCCGCCTGGAACTGCTCCAGGCGCAGCCGCCGGTGTTCGCGCTGTTCCTCAGCCGGACGGCCCCGGAGCGGGCCGACCCGCAGCAGACCACGGTCCGCTAGCGGGGGCACGGGCTGGGCGTGCGGGCTGGGCGCACGGGCTGGGCGTGCGGGCTTGGCATGCGTGCGGGCGTAGGGGCGGGCCCGCGCGCCGGGCTAGGAGTTCGCGGGCGCCGGCTCGGGGACCGGCCCCGGGGAGGTGCCGCCGCGCGGCCGGGCCGCGGGCTGCGCCGGGGACACCGGGGACGCCGCCGCGTGGCCGGGCCCGGGCTCCGGCGCGGCCGGCACCGCCGCCGCCTCGGGCAGGGCCTTGAAGACCCACGTCCGGTACGACCAGAAGCGGAAGACGGTGGCCGTCCCGATGCCGACGAACTTGAACACGTTGCTCGCCACCGGTCCGTCCCAGCCGAACCCGTAGGTGGCGGTGTACAGCACGCCGTTCTCGATCACCAGGCCGACCGCGCTGAAGGCGGCGAACAGCGCCAGCTCGCGCGTCCGGCCGCTCTGCGCGCGGTCCCGGTAGGCGAAGTACCGGAAACCGAGGTAGTTCGTGGCGATCGCCACGACGGTGGCTATCACGCTCGCGCGCACCACCTGGAGGTCGGTCGTGTGCCGGATCAGGTTGAAGACACCCAAATTGACCAGCACACCCAGACCGCCGACCGCCCCGAACTTCGCGACTTCCCGTACGAGGCCGCGTACGCGTTCGAGGACGGATCCGTTCCCCGGCGTGCTCATCTGATCGTTCAGTCCCTGTCGGTCACCGCCCCGCGCGGGGACGTCCGGTTCTGTACGCCGGCTCTTCCCGCCGACCCGGCCATGTTAAGTGTCGCCCGCGTGCTCCGTCTGTGCCTTCGGGCACCGTGCGACGCACGGCACACCGGGCGGTCCGCACGGGACGCGCGCCGATGCGGGTCCCGATGGCCGAATACCGCCGGATACCCTGGAGGCGTGACGTTCCCGGTAGTCGGCATGGTCGGCGGCGGACAGCTCGCCCGCATGACCCACGAGGCGGGCATCCCCCTCGGCATCAAATTCAAGATCCTCAGTGACACCCCACAGGACTCGGCGGCCCAGGTCGTGAGCGACGTCGTCATCGGCGACTATCGCGATCTGGAGACACTGCGCGCCTTCGCGCGCGGCTGCGACGTGATCACCTTCGATCACGAGCACGTGCCCACCGAGCACCTCCGGGCCCTGGAAGCGGACGGCATCCCCGTCCGCCCGGGGCCCGACGCGTTGGTGCACGCCCAGGACAAGGGGGTGATGCGCGCCAGGCTCGACGAGATCGGCGCGCCCAGCCCCCGCCACCGGATCGTGCGCGATCCGGCGGACGCGGCGGCCTTCGCGGACGAGGTGGGCGGCTTCCCCGTCATCCTCAAGACGGTGCGCGGCGGGTACGACGGCAAGGGCGTGTGGTTCGTCCGCACGCCCGAGGACGCGCAGGCCCCGTTCAAGGCGGGCGTCCCGGTCCTCGCGGAGGAGAAGGTCGGTTACGTCCGTGAGCTCGCGGCCAACATCGTCCGCTCCCCGCACGGCCAGGCGGTGGCCTATCCCGTCGTGGAGTCCGTCCAGGTGGACGGGGTCTGCGACACGGTGATCGCCCCCGCCCCGAACCTCTCCGAAGAGCTCGCGGGCGAGGCCCAGACCCTCGCCCTGCGCATCGCCAAGGAACTCGGCGTGACCGGCCACCTGGCCGTGGAGCTGTTCGAGACCACCGACGGCCGCATCCTCGTCAACGAACTGGCCATGCGCCCGCACAACAGCGGCCACTGGACCCAGGACGGCGCCGTCACCTCCCAGTTCGCCAACCACCTGCGCGCGGTCCTGGACCTCCCGCTGGGCGACCCTCGCCCCCGCGCCCGCTGGACGGTCATGGCGAACGTGCTGGGCGGGGACTTCCCCGACATGTACGCGGCGTACCTGCACTGCATGGCCCACGACCCGCAGCTGAAGATCCACATGTACGGCAAGGACGTGAAGCCCGGACGCAAGGTCGGCCACGTCAACACCTACGGCGACGACCTGGACGACGTGCTGGAGCGCGCACGCCACGCTGCCGACTACCTCAGAGGAACGGTCACCGAATGAGCACCTCCGCCGCTGGTCCCGTCATCGGCATCGTCATGGGCTCCGACTCCGACTGGCCGGTCATGGAGGCCGCGGCCCAGGCCCTGGACGAGTTCGAGATCCCCTACGAGGTCGACGTCGTCTCCGCCCACCGGATGCCGCGCGAGATGGTGGCGTACGGGGAGCAGGCCGCCGGCCGCGGACTGAAGGCGATCATCGCCGGCGCGGGCGGGGCCGCCCACCTGCCGGGCATGCTCGCCTCCGTCACCCCGCTGCCGGTCATCGGCGTACCGGTACCGCTGAAGTACCTCGACGGCATGGACTCGCTGCTGTCGATCGTCCAGATGCCGGCCGGGGTCCCCGTCGCCACCGTCTCGGTCGCCGGCGCGCGCAACGCCGGGCTGCTCGCCGTACGGATGCTGGCCGCGCACGACCCGGAGCTGCTGGGCCGGATGCGGGAGTTTCAGCAGGAGCTGAACGACCAGGCCACCGACAAGGGCAAGCGGCTGCGGGCGAAGGTCGCGGGAGCGGACGCCTTCGGATTCGGCAAGTGAGCGCCGCGCAGCGCCTGGACGAGGCGCGCGAGCTGCTGGCCGAGCACCCCGTCGTCGACGGCCACAACGACCTGCCCTGGGCGCTGCGCATGGGATCTCCCCGTCCGGAGGACAGGGGACAGGTGCGCTACGACCTGGCGCACCGGGACATCGCGGACGACCAGTCCGCCCACCTGCACACCGACATCCCCCGGCTGCGCGCCGGCGGGGTCGGCGCGCAGTTCTGGTCGGTGTTCGTGCGCTCCGACTACGCGGGCGACCAGGCGGTCAGCGCCACCCTGGAGCAGATCGACGCCGTCGCCCAGCTGATCGACCGCCACCCCGGCGACCTGGTGCGGGCGCTGACGGCGGACGACATGGAGGCGGCCCGCGCCGACGGCCGGATCGCCTCGCTGATGGGAGCCGAGGGCGGCCACTCCATCAACAACTCGCTCGCCACCCTGCGGGCGCTGCACCGGCTGGGCGTGCGGTACATGACGCTCACCCACAACGACACCATCGACTGGGCGGACTCGGCGACCGACGAGCCCCGGCACGGCGGCCTCAGCGACTTCGGCCGCGAGGTCGTCCGCGAGATGAACCGCGTCGGCATGCTGGTCGACCTCTCGCACGTGGCCGCCACGACGATGCGCGACGCGCTCGCGGTCTCGCAGGCGCCGGTGATCTTCTCGCACTCCTCCGCACGGGCCGTCTGCGACCACCCGCGCAACGTCCCCGACGACGTGCTGGAGCTGCTGCCCGCCAACGGCGGGGTCGCGATGGTCACCTTCGTACCGAAGTTCATCCTCCCGGCCGCCGTCGAGTGGACCCTGGCCGCGGACGAGAACCTGCGGTCGCACGGCTTCCACCACCTCGACACCACGCCCGCCGCGATGGCCCTGCACCGGGCCTTCGAGGAGCGGCGCCCGCGCCCGGTGGCCACGGCCGCCACGGTGGCGGACCACCTGGACCACATGCGCGCGGTGGCCGGGGTCGATCACCTCGGCATCGGCGGGGACTACGACGGCACGGCCTTCACCCCGTCCGGACTGGACGACGTGGCGGGCTACCCGAACCTGATCGCGGAACTGCTGGACCGCGGCTGGTCGAGGGCCGACCTGGCGAAGCTGACCTGGTCCAACGCGGTACGGGCGCTGCGCGACGCGGAATCGGTGGCGCGCGGCCTGGCGGAGACCCGGGGCCCGTCGAACGCGATGATCCCGCCGGCGCCGTAGGGCGAGGGCGCCCGCGGCCCGCCGCCCGACGGGTGGGGTGACCTGGTGTGACCTGGCGCGACCCGCCGGTTACACCCGAACGCCCCATCCGCCGGGCGACCCGGGCGTCCCACATGTCACGGTGGCACCACCTCTCCCCGCTGCCGCCGAGACCGGAGCGAACGCCATGGCCGACCTGCAGGATGAACCCCACTCCGTGGGCATCGGAGCGGAGTACCTCCCGGCTCCCACGGTTCCCGCCGCTCCCGCGGCGCCGGCCGCTCCCGCGGTACTGCCCGGCGCCCTCGACCGGGCCGCCGCGCTGCTGTCCGTGCATCCCGTCGCGGACGGGTGCAACACGCTCGTCTGGACCCTGCGCCAGAGCCCCTACCACGACATCGGCACCCCCGACGCCGGCGTGGACACCGACCTCCCGCGGCTGCGCGCCGGGGGAGTGGGGGCCCAGTTCTGGTCCCTGCTCGTGCCGTCGGGCCGCCCGGACGGGGCCGCGGCCGCCGACCGGGTCGTCTCCGACACCCTGGAGCAGATCGACGTCGCGCTGACCCTGGTGCGGGACTACCCCGACAGCCTCCTCCTCGGCCTGACCGCGGGCGACATGGCCGACGCCCGCAACCGCGGCCGGATCGCCTCGTTCCTCGGCCCCGTCCCCGGCCGTACGCTCACCGACTCGCTCGGTGCGCTGCGCGCCTTCCACGCCCTGGGCGTACGCATCCTCGCGCCCGCCGGGGCGCCCTGGGCGCAGGACGGCCTGACGGCCTTCGGCCACGAGGTGGTCAAGGAGGCCAACCGGCTGGCCGTGCTGCTGGACCTCACCGACTGCCCGCCGGCGACGGCCTGCCAGGTGGCCGGGGCCTCGAAGGCGCCGGTGATCATCTCGAACACGGCGGCGGCCGCGCTCAACCCGCACCCGGGCAACGTCACCGACGAGGTCCTGCTCGCACTGCGGGCGGCCGGCGGGCTGGCGATGGTCACCTTCGACCCCGCGCGCACCGGTGACTCCCTGCACGCGGTGGCGGACCACGTGGACCACGTACGGGCCGTGGCGGGCCCGAACGCCGTCGGCTTCGGCGCCGCCTTCGGCACCGAACCGGGCAGCCCCCGCCCGGCGGGCCTCACGGACCCCTCGGGTTACCCGAAGCTGATCGCGGAGCTGCTGGAGCGGGGCTGGCCGGAGACCGACCTCGCCCTGCTGACCTGGGGAAACGTCCAGCGGGTGCTGCGCGACGCGGAGTTCACCTCCCGCGCGGCCCAGCACCGCCGGTCGTCGCCGTAGCCCCCCCACGGGTCGTCGCCCTAGCCGGCGCAGAGGCAGACGGGGTGCCCGGCCGGGTCGGCGTAGACCCGCCAGGACCGGGCCGGGTCACCGGCGTCCAGGGGCACGGCCCCCAGGGCGAGGATCCGCTCCTGCGCCGCGTCGAGGTCCTCCACGGTCAGATCCAGGTGGAACTGCTGCGAGCCCTCCGGCGCCGGCCACTTCGGCGGGACGTGGCCGGGGGCCAGCTGGAAGGCCAGCGGGGTGCCCCCGTGCCCCTCCAGATCGACCCAGGTGTCGTCCCCGGTGCTGGGCGTGCCGCCCAGCAGGCCGGCGTAGAAGGCGGCGAGGGCGGGCGGGTCGGGACAGTCGAGGACGACGGTGCCGAGCGTGGCGACGGCCATGGTTCTCTCCTAGCTGTTACCTGTAGATGGCTCCAAGAGGTAACCGCGACTCTACGCGTTACCTCTTGCGGAAGCCAAGAGGTAACGTCGTGTCCATGAGCGGACGCGCACCGGCACCCGGCGGGCTCGCACGGGTGGAACGACTCGTCAACACGCTGAGCGTGGACACGGGGGACGACCGCCTCGCGGCCGAGTTCGGCCTGTCCGGCGCGGCCCTCGCGGACGCGGCGGAACTCCGCGAAGCCCTCCGCGAAGCCCTGCTCGCGCACGCGGGCCACGCGTTCCCGGCCGGCGCGGCCGACCGCCTGAACCGGCTGCTCGCCGCTGCCCCGCTGACCGTGCGCGTCGACGCGGCAGGCGCCGCCGTCCTGGTCCCCGCGGGGGAGCCGTCCCTGGCCTCGGAGGTCGCCGAAGCCGTCGCCGGGGCGGCCGCGGACGGCACCTGGACCCGGCTGAAGGCGTGCGCGGCGGACGACTGCCGGTGGGCGTACTACGACCGCAGCCCGGCGGGCCGCGGCCGCTGGTGCAGCATGTCGGCCTGCGGCAGCCGCGCCAAGATGCGCACCTACCGCGCCCGCGGCTGACCGGACGCGGACGCCGTGCGGAGGGCGCCGCGTCGCGGCCGCCGTGTCGCCGACGCCGTGTCGCCGACGCCGTGTCGCCGACGCCGTGTCGCGGCCGCTGGGCGCGCGGGCGCTAGGCGCGCGGGCGGCCCATCGCGCGGTAGGTCCAGCCGGCCGCCCGCCAGCGCTCGGGGTCCAGCGCGTTGCGGCCGTCGAGGACGAGCCGGTCGGTGACGACCGAGGCCAGCTCGGCCGGGTCGAGGTCGCGGAACTCGCGCCACTCGGTCAGGTGCAGGACCACCTCCGCCCCCCGGGCCGCCGCGAGCGCGGAGTCGGCGTACGCGAGGGTCGGGAAGACCCGCCGCGCGTTGTCCATGCCCTTGGGGTCGTAGACGGTGACCTGGCCGCCCTGGAGGTGGATCTGCCCGGCCACGTTCAGCGCGGGTGAGTCGCGGACGTCGTCCGAGTCGGGTTTGAACGTGGCGCCGAGCACGGCGACCCGCTTGCCGAGGAACGATCCGCCGACCGCGTCGCGCGCCAGCTCGACCATGTGCCCGCGCCGCCGCATGTTGATGGAGTCGACCTCCCGCAGGAAGGTCAGCGCCTGGTCGGCGCCCAGCTCGCCGGCCCGCGCCATGAAGGCCCGGATGTCCTTGGGCAGGCAGCCGCCACCGAAGCCGATGCCGGCCCGCAGGAACTTCCTGCCGATCCGCTCGTCGTGGCCTATGGCCTCCGCCAGCTTCACCACGTCGCCGCCGGCCGCCTCGCAGACCTCCGCCATCGCGTTGATGAAGGAGATCTTGGTCGCGAGGAAGGAGTTGGCGGCCGTCTTGACCAGTTCGGCGGTCGGGAAGTCGGTGATGACCAGCGGGGTCCCCTCCGACATCGGCGTCTCGTACACCTCCCGCAGCACCTTCTCGCCGCGCTCGCCCTGGACACCGATCACGATCCGGTCCGGGTGCAGGGTGTCCTGCACGGCGAAGCCCTCGCGCAGGAACTCCGGGTTCCACGCCAGCTCCACGTCCGCGCCGGCCGGGGCCAGCTCGGCGAGCTTCGCCGCGAGGCGCTCCGCCGAGCCCACCGGCACCGTGGACTTGCCGACCACCAGCACCGGGCGCGTCAGGTGCGGGGCGAGCGAGGCCATCGCCGCGTCCACGTACGACATGTCGCAGGCGTACTCGCCGTGCTTCTGCGGCGTGTTCACGCAGACGAAGTGGACGTCGCCGAACGCGCCGACCTCCTCCCAGGAGGTGGTGAACCGCAGCCGCCCCGTGGAGCCCGGCAGTCCGGCCACGTGCGCCGCGAGGAGCTCCTCCAGCCCGGGCTCGTACATGGGCACCCGGCCCGCCGCCAGCATCGCGATCTTCTCCGGAACCACGTCCAGCCCCAGCACCTCGAACCCCAGCTCGGCCATCGCCGCGGCGTGCGTGGCGCCGAGGTAGCCGGTGCCGATCACAGTGATCCTGAGGGGGGCCATGGGTGCTCCAGAGGTGCGGGGCCGTTTGCGGCCACGAGCATAGTCGGGCCTGGCGGGGGGGACGTTCCCCAGACGGCCCCAGCTGTCACGCAACTCACGTGGGCGGTCCATATCGCCATCCGGACGCCGGACACTAAGCTTGGGGTTACTTAACGGTAGTTAGCATCACGCATCACCTTTGGGGAGTGAGAGTCTTGGCGGGTTCTGCCGACTTCGACCTGTACCGCCCGGCCGAGGAGCACGACATGCTCCGCGAGTCGGTCCGCTCGCTCGCCGAGGCGAAGATCCTGCCGTTCGCCGCCGCGGTCGACGAGGAGTCCCGCTTCCCGCAGGAGGCCCTCGACGCCCTGGTCGCCAGCGACCTGCACGCCGTCCACGTGCCCGAGTCCTACGGCGGCGCGGGCGCCGACGCCCTCGCCACCGTGATCGTGATCGAGGAGGTGGCCCGCGTCTGCGCGTCCTCCTCCCTGATCCCGGCCGTGAACAAGCTCGGCTCGCTCCCGGTGATCCTCTCCGGCTCCGAGGAGCTCAAGGCCAAGTACCTCGGCCCGCTGGCCAAGGGCGACGCGATGTTCTCGTACGCCCTCTCCGAGCCGGACGCCGGCTCCGACGCCGCCGGCATGAAGACCCGCGCCGTGCGCGACGGGGACTTCTGGGTGCTCAACGGGGTCAAGCGCTGGATCACCAACGCGGGCGTCTCCGAGTACTACACGGTCATGGCCGTGACCGACCCCGAGAAGCGCTCCAAGGGCATCAGCGCCTTCGTCGTGGAGAAGGGCGACGAAGGCGTGTCCTTCGGCGCCCCGGAGAAGAAGCTCGGCATCAAGGGCTCCCCGACGCGCGAGGTCTACCTCGACAACGTCCGCATCCCGGCCGACCGCATGATCGGCGCCGAGGGCACCGGATTCGCCACCGCGATGAAGACCCTGGACCACACCCGCATCACCATCGCCGCCCAGGCGCTCGGCATCGCCCAGGGCGCACTGGACTATGCCAAGGGCTACGTCCAGGAGCGCAAGCAGTTCGGCAAGCCGATCGGCGACTTCCAGGGCGTGCAGTTCATGCTCGCGGACATGGCCATGAAGATCGAGGCCGCCCGCCAGCTGACCTACTCGGCGGCCGCCCGCTCGGAGCGCGTCTCCTGCGGCGGTCCCCACGAGGACCTGACCTTCTTCGGCGCCGCGGCCAAGTGCTTCGCCTCCGACGTGGCCATGGAGGTCACGACGGACGCGGTCCAGCTCCTCGGCGGCTACGGGTACACCCGTGACTACCCGGTGGAGCGCATGATGCGCGATGCGAAGATCACGCAGATCTACGAGGGAACGAACCAGGTCCAGCGGATCGTGATGGCCCGCAACCTGCCGTAGCGCTTCCGCCCGATGGCCCCCGGCGCGAGCCACCGGGGGCCATCGGACTGCCCGCCGGGCGGCGGCACCCGGACCCCGGCGGACCGGCCCTGCCGAGCGAGGCAGTGCGGGCATTACGGGACACAGCGGGCGCTTCCGCGGTACGGGTGCGCGCGCGGACGGACGGAACCGCCTCCGGCCTTGGCATGACCCCCGCATGGGCTAAATTTGGACCTTCGCACGCAGGAATCGGTTGGGGAGAACGCAATGACGGAAGCGATCCTGCTGGTCGGAGGCCAAGGAACGCGCCTGCGTCCCGTGACCGTGAACACGCCCAAGCCGATGGTCCCCACGGCCGGCGTCCCGTTCCTCGCCCACCAGATAGCCAGGGCCACCGCGGCGGGCGTCACGCACATCGTGATGGCCACCTGCTACCTCGCCGAGGTCTTCGAGCCGTACTTCGGCGACGGCTCGGAGTTCGGCATCACCCTGGAGTACGTGGTCGAGGACGAGCCCCTGGGCACCGGCGGGGCCATCCGCAACGCCGCGCAGCGCCTGACCGGCGGCCCGGACTCCTCCGTCCTCGTCTTCAACGGCGACATCCTCACCGGCCTGGACATCGCCGGGCTCGTCTCCGCGCACGAGGCGGCCGACGCGGACGTCTCCCTGCACCTCGTGCAGGTCGAGGACCCGCGCGCCTTCGGCCTGGTCCCCACCGACTCCGACGGGCGGGTGCTGGCCTTCACCGAGAAGCCGCAGACCCCGGAAGAGATCATCACCGACCAGATCAACGCCGGCTGCTACGTCTTCCGCCGCAGCGTCATCGACTCCATCCCGGCCGGCCGGCCCGTCTCCGTCGAGCGCGAGACCTTCCCCGGTCTCCTCGCCTCCGGGGCCAACCTCCACGGAGTCACCGAGAACACGTACTGGATGGACCTCGGCAAGCCGGAGGCCATCGTCCAGGCTTCCGCCGACCTGGTCCGCGGCGTGGTCTCCTCCCCGGCCGTCCCCGGGCGCCGCGGCGAGTCCCTGGTGCTGCCCGGCGCAGAGGTCGCCGCCGGCGCGAAGCTGTCGGGAGGCACCGTCGTGGGCGCCGGAGCCCGCATCGAGGCCGGGGCGGTCGTCGAGGGCTCCATCGTGCTGGCCGGGGCCGTCATCGGCCCCGACGCGCAGGTCAACGCCAGCCTGATCGGCGCCGGGGCCTCGGTCGGCCCCCGCAGCGTGCTCGACAACGCGGTCATCGGCGACGGGGCGGTCGTCGGCGCCGACAACGAGCTGCGCGCGGGCGTCCGCGTCTGGTGCGGCGCCGAACTGCCCGCCGCCGCGATCCGCTTCTCCTCCGACTCCTGACCGACCCCGGAATCCGGACCGGCCCCCGGCGTACGGGAGGGGGCGGCGGGGTCTCCCCGCCGCCCCCTCCCGCCGTCACCCGGCCGGGCGAGCGCCGCCTCACTGGCCGCGGACGGTCACCTTCTCGTCGTTCTGGATCTGCTTGACCAGCTGCTGCACCTTCGCCTTGTCCCAGACGAGGTTCCCGCCGCGCTGTCCGGAGATCGGCATGTTCATCGAGACGCCGTCACCGCCGTTGACGCCCTTCATCGCGAAGAACATCTGGCCCATGTCCCACAGGCCCATGTCCTTGTCCACGATCAGGGTGTCCAGGCCCGCCCCCAGCATCGGGTAGAGCGAGAACGGGTTGAGGACCGTCCCCGGCGTCGCCGCCTGGCTCGCGAGCGCCGACAGGAACTTCTGCTGGTTCTTCGTCCGCTGGAGGTCCGACTCGGCGAAGGCGTACCGGGTCCGTACGAACGCCAGCGACTGCTCGCCGTTCAGCGTCTGCTTGCCGGCCTGGAAGTCGGCGCCCGACTTCTCGTCCTTGAAGGCCTTCTCGATGTCGAGCTCCACCCCGCCCAGCGCGTCCACGATGTTCGCGAAGCCGGCGAAGCCGATCTCCGCGTAGTGGTCGATGCGCAGGCCCGTGTTGTGCTCCACCGTCCGTACGAGCAGCTCCGGGCCGTCCTCCGCGTACGCCGCGTTCAGCTTGACCCGCCGTCCCTGACCGGCGAACTTCTTGCCCGACTGGGAGCCCACGAACGAGGGGATCTCCACGTCCGAGTCGCGCGGCAGCGAGATCATCGTGTTCCCGCTGGAGCACTTCGCCAGGATCATCATCGAGTCGGTCCGCTTGCCCTCGGCCGAGCCCGTGTGGAGCTTCTTCTTCTCCTCGGCGGACATGCCCTCGCGGCTGTCGGAGCCCACGATGAGGTACGTCGTGCAGTCGCCCTCCTTCGGGCGCTCGATCACCTTGGAGAGGTCCACCTCCCGGCGCACCTTGGAGTCGGCCCAGAAGTAGGTGGCGACCGTCGTCACCAGCAGCGCGGAGACCAGCACGATCGAGCCGACCTTGATCCGCCTGCGCCAGTCCGGAGCCGGGCCGGGGGCCCGCCCCGGGCGGCCGGGCCCCGACGGCGGCTGCGTCGGCCCGCCGGGCCCCGCGGGGCCGGCCGGCGAGCCGTAGACCTGGCCGGTGTTGTAGCCGCTGTCGAAGCCGCCGTAGGTGTCGTGGCCCTGTGCGTGCTGCGGGGGCACTCCCGGTGCGGGGGGCGCCGGAGTTCCGGGCCGCCGGCCGGGCGGCGGGACCGCCGGGCGCGGGGGCTGCTGCCGCTGGACGTGCCGCATCCGCTGCGCGCCCTCGGGCCGCGCCTGCGCGCTGCCGCGTCCGTACCCGTCGTCAGGGCGGTCGCGCTCGTCGTGGTCGCCGTTGCGCCCTGCTGGCCAGTCATTCATGCGCCCTAGGATGCACGCCCGGGCGTGTCGTCCGACAGCCCGGGTGGCGTTCCGTACCGGTGCTGTTGCAGAGCTGATGCCTCCGGTACCCAACTAAGGTGTGCGTATGACAGACATACCGGTCGAGCTGCCGGGGAAGGCGACCTCGGCCTCCCGGACCACCCTCAGCCACATCATGACCGCGAACGACACCAACCTCCTCGGCACCGTGCACGGCGGCGTGATCATGAAGCTGGTGGACGACGCGGCCGGAGCCGTGGCCGGCCGCCACTCCGGCGGCCCCGCGGTCACCGCGTCCATGGACGAGATGGCCTTCCTGGCCCCCGTCCGCGTCGGCGACCTCGTCCACGTGAAGGCCCAGTGCAACTGGACCGGCCGCTCCTCGATGGAGATCGGCGTACGGGTCCTGGCGGAGCGGTGGAACGAGTCCACCCCCGCCACCCAGGTCGGCAGCGCCTACCTCGTCTTCGCGGCGGTCGACGCCGAGGGCAAGCCCCGTACGGTGCCGCCCGTGCTCCCGGAGACCGAGCGCGACGAGCGCCGCTACCAGGAGGCCCAGATCCGCCGCACCCACCGGCTCGCCCGCCGCCAGGCGATCATGGCGCTGCGCGAGGAGCGGGCGGCGCAGGGCTTCGACGACTGACGGCCGCCGACCGACGGCCGACGGCCCCCGCCACCCGGGACCACCCCCGTTACGTCCCGCAGACCACCTGGTCGCCGGAGACCGCCCCGGACGCCCCGCCCTGGTAGGGGTCCTCCGCGCGGACCGGAACCACCTTGCGGTAGTCCGCGCCCGCGATCACCACCACGGTCCGCCCCTGCCCCGGTACGGCCCGCAGCTCGCTGCCCGGCAGGGCCGTGGACACCGTACGGGCGGAGCGGTCCCAGCGCGGGTCGTACGTGATCACCGTGCGCTTGACCTCGCGGCTGGCGCCGTTGCCCGGGGCCCGGGTGGTGTCGAAGCCGGTGGCGCGCAGGGCCGCGTCCACCCGCCCGCCCAGGCCGTCGATCCGCGTCCCGTTCTCCACCTGTACCCGGATCTGCTGCGGCGGCACGTCCACCGGCACGGACGCCGGCCGGCCCCGGGCCGGGCCGGGCCGGGCGGGGGCCAGCGGCCGGTCCTCCCGTACCGCCGCGAACAGCTTGGCCGCCTTCGCCTCATCCCACTTCACGGTGGAGCCGATGCCCTTGACCCGGTACGAGGGGCTGCCGATCGGCACCGAGGCGAACTCCGACGAGGACGGGGTGAAGTCCCGCATGGCCTGCCCGAGCGCGAGCATCTGCTCCGAACCGAAACCGGCGTCGGCCCGGACCGAGCCGAGCAGGGTGGAGCTGACCTGCTTGAACTTGACCGGGTTCAGCAGCACCCCGCCGCCGGTCGCCTGCTTGATCAGGGCGGCGATGAACCGCTGCTGGCGCTGCATCCGGCCGAGGTCGGAGGCCCCGTCGATGTGGCGCGAGCGCACGTACTGCAGGGCCTGGCCGCCGGTGAGCCGGTGGGTGCCGGGCAGCAGGTCCAGGCCGGTGTAGGTGTCGCGCATGGTCTTGGCGGTGCAGATCTCCACGCCGCCCATCGCGTCGACCGTCCTCATGAAGCTGGTGAAGTCGACCTCCAGGTAGTGGTCGATCTTGACCCGGGTCATGTTCTCCACGGTCCGCACGGTCAGGTTCGGCCCGCCCTCCGCGTACGCCGCGTTCAGCTTCACCGGGTGCGGCTTGTGCGCCTTGCCGGTGACCAGGTCCTGGTGCGCGGGCACCTCGGCGTAGCTGTCGCGGGGCAGGCTGATGACGCTCGCGCGTTCCCGGTCGGCCGACAGGTGCACCAGCATGATCGTGTCGGTGCAGTGGCAGGGCGCGCCGCCGAGGCGGTACTCGCGCTTCTCGTCCGGGGTGATCTTCTCCCGGCCGTCGGTGCCGACCAGCAGGAAGTTCATGCCGTGCCCGGCCTGGGGGCGGTTCTTCATGTCCTTGAAGGGGTCCACCCGCTCGATCCCGGTGTCCAGGCCGGTCATCACGGCGTGCCCGACGGCCCCCGAGCCCAGCACCACCACCGACAGGCCGGCCGCGAGCCGCACCCCCCACCGGGGCCGGTCACCGCGGTGCCGGGCCGGGCCGCCGCCGGGTCCGCGCCGCGCGCGCTGCGGCTCGGGCGGCCTGGCGGGACGGGTGGGGCGGTGCGGCTGGGGCACGGTGGACACCTCCGCGGGGACAGCAGGGGGACGGTCGGTCGTTCCGTCTGATTCGGCTGAACAGTAGGCCCATACGATCAGCTTCTGTCCGTACCGCTCATTCGGCGCGCACCCGGTTCCCCCGTACGCGGTAACGTGACACCGATACCCGACCTTGAAGGACGACATGCCCGCCCAGCAGCCCGCAGTCTCGGTGATCATGCCGGTGCTCGACGAGGAGCACTACCTCCGCGATTCCGTCCGCCACATCCTGGAACAGGAGTACGCGGGCGAGATGGAGGTGGTGATCGCCCTCGGGCCGTCCACGGACCGCACCGACGAGATCGCCGCCGCACTCGTCGCCGAGGACCCGCGCGTCCACACCGTCCCGAACCCCACCGGCCGGACCCCGGCGGCCCTCAACGCCGCCATCAGGGCCTCGCGTCATCCCATCGTGGTGCGCGTCGACGGCCACGGCATGCTCTCCCCGAACTACATCGCCACCGCCGTCCGCCTCCTGGAGGAGACGGGCGCGCAGAACGTCGGCGGCATCATGCACGCCGAGGGCCAGAACGCCTGGGAGGAGGCCGTCGCCGCGGCGATGACCTCCCGGATCGGCGTCGGCAACGCGCCCTTCCACACCGGCGGCCGGGCCGGACCCGCCGAGACGGTCTACCTCGGCGTCTTCCGCCGCGAGGCGCTGGAGCAGCAGGGCGGATACAACGAGGAGTTCATCCGCGCCCAGGACTGGGAGTTGAACTTCCGCATCCGCGGGGCCGGCGGTCTGATCTGGTTCTCGCCGGAGCTGAAGGTCCAGTACCGGCCGCGGCGTTCCGTACGGGCCCTGGCCAAGCAGTACAAGGACTACGGGCGCTGGCGCCACGTGGTGGCCCGCTACCACTCGGGCTCCATCAACCCGCGCTATCTCGCCCCGCCGACGCTGGTGTGCGCCCTCGCGGCGGGCGTGGTCGTCGGCGCGGCCGTCACCCCCTGGGGCTTCGCCGTCCCGGCCGGCTACCTCGCGGGCATCGTCGTCGGCGCGGTCCCGGCGGGCCGCGGCCTCCCGCTGAAGGCCCGGGTGCGGATCCCGGTGGCCCTCGCCACCATGCACCTGTGCTGGGGCTTCGGCTTCCTGACCAGCCCGCGCGCGCTGGCGAAGCGGCTGATCGCGACCCGCCGCCCGGTGGTCCGGCGCGACGCCTCGCAGGTCTGACCCGTACGCGGGCCCGCACGACGGGAGGGGCCCGGCGGCTGTGACCACACAGCCGCCGGGCCCCTCCGTCCGTACGCCGCTACCAGGTGAAGCCGGGCTGGACCGGCATGCACGCCCGGTCGTTGTCGCCGTTGAGCGGGCGGGCGGAGTCCGGCGCCTTGGTCGGGGCGGGCGGCGGCGGGGTCGGCGCGTCGCCGGTCCGCCAGTCCTTGCCGACGAACAGGACGATGCCGGACACCTCGTCGGACTTCTGCACCGAGGACGCCGGCAGCCCGAGTGCGGTCGCCAGGGCGGCGGCGCTGCCCGCCCGGTCCGCGCCGGAGAAGCGGATCACCGTCATGTCCTCGGTGCCGGTCCGGTTGTCGGCGACGGCCTTGGTGTAGCCCTTGCCGCCCAGCAGGGCGGTGACGTCGCGCGCCCGGTTCCGGGCCGGAGCCTCGGCGCCGTCCTTGCCGCCGGAGGCGTTGCGGACGCTGACGGCGGTCTTGGCGGGGGGCTCGGCGGAGGGCTCGGCGGCGGTCGGCTGGGCCGAGGGGGTCGCCGGCGCCGGGGTGCCGGTCGCGGCCGACGGGGAGGCGGCGGGGTCCGCGGGCGTCCCGGAGCCCTTGCCGTCGAGCGCGATGTCCTCGCGGACCATCCGGAACAGGTCCTCGGCCTCGCCCGACTTGGGCTCGACCCGCCCGTCCATGCCGGACCGCGTGCTGTAGACCCACGGCATGGTGGTCATGGTGATCCGGCCCGGCGGGACCTTCTTGAGCTCCATGCTGAGGTCGAACAGCTTGTCTATCTTGTTCAGGCCGGTGTCCACGACCATGGCCTCGATGGCGGCCTGCGCCAGGCTGTTGAGCTTCACCGGGTTGGTGAGCTTGGCGTTCTTGCGGAACTCGCGGGCCATCGAGTTCATGTACTGGTGCTGGGCGTGGGTGCGGCCGATGTCGGTGCCGTCCTCGAAGCCGTAGCGGGTGCGCAGCCACTGGAGGGCCTGCTCGCCCTGGATGACGCTTTCGCCCTTGGGCAGCTTCAGACCGGAGCCCTTGCCGTCGCGGGTCAGGGAGTGCACGTTCTGCTCGACGCAGACCGGGACGCCGCCGATGGCGTCCGCCATGGAGACCACGCCCTTGAAGTCGATCATCATGAAGTGATCGACGGGGATCTTGGTCAGTTCCGTCCAGGTGGCCACCGTGCAGCCCGGGCCGCCGCGGCTGAGGGACTCGTTGGTCTGGACGAGCCCCTTGCTGGCCTCGTGCACCTTGCCGCCCGGCTCGGTGCACTTGGGCATCATCAGGATCGTGTCGCGCGGCATCGACACCACGGACATGTTGCTGCGGTCGGCGGAGAGGTGCAGCAGCATCTGCACGTCCGCGAGGGGCGGGCCGTCGAAGGTGTCGGTGGCGCCGCCGAGGGCCTGGTTCGCCGCGTCGTCGCGCGCGTCGGAGCCGATGAGCAGGATGTTCAGCGGGGTCTGGCCGAAGGCGTTGGGCTTGGAGCCGCCCAGTTTGTTCTCGCCGAGGTTGAGCGCGTCGGTCTGGATGCTGCCGTTCAGGTGGCGGTAGTACAGGTAACCGGCCGCCCCCGTGCCGAGTATGAGCAGGGACAGCACCGAGGCCGTCCAGCGCAGCACGCGCCGTCGTCCCGGCCGGCCGCCCGCCGCCCGTCTGCCTCCCGTCGGCCGCGTGCCGCCGGAGCCGGACGCGCCTGAGCCGGACGTGCCGGAGCCGGCGGAGCCGCCGGATATGCCGCCGGATGCGCCGGACGTGTCTCCGGCGGTCCGGGTGGTCGCCCCCTCCCCCCGCACGCTGCTGTGCCTCACGCGTCCCCCCATCAAGATCCCCTCGTGCTTCGTGTGGTGCCGGTCCTACCGGCCGTGATCGGTCATTTCACGCAGACCGCCTTGTCCGCCTCGGTGCGCTGGACGTTCTCGGGCAGCTGCTGGGGCGCCGGCGCCGCCAGCGGAGTGCCCGGCTCCTTGAAGTCCGGACCCAGCGTCAGCTTCATCGGGGTCTTCGCCGCGGCGTCCGCCGTGCCCACCTTCATGGAGGCCGCGTGGAGGCCCAGCAGGTCCGCGAGCGCCCGGGCCTGGTCGGCCTGGTTGGGCGCGTACTCCAGCTGGGTGGCGCCCACCTTCGCGGGCGCGTTGCCGCGGTTGCTGCTCCTGGACACGCCCTTGGTGTTCTGGAGCCAGTTCAGGGTGGTGGAGGCCGAGCCCTTGGGGCCGCCCCCGTTGTACACGTCCACCCGTACGTCGCCCGCGGCCGCGCGGCCGCCCTGGAGCAGGCCGTCCTGCTTGGCCTTCGCGTCGGCGTCGGCCGACTCCTTCGCGGCGGCCTCCTTCTTCTCGACCTCCGTGAGCGAGACGTCCCCCCGGACCATCTTCAGCAGCGGATCGGCCAGTTCCTGGTTGAGGACGACGGTCGCCTTGACCTTCTCGGCCGGGTTGTCGAGGACCGGCAGGGTGGTGAAGGTGACGTTCTTGAGGTCTATGTCCTTCAATTCGCCCGCGAGGTCGGTGAGTTTGTCGATGGAGCCCAGACCCTGGTCGACGGTCAGCGACTTGGTGGCGGCCTCCGCCAGCGAGAAGAACTTCTTCGGGCTGGTCAGCGTCTCCTTCGACTTCATCTCGCGCATCATCGAACTCAGGAACGCCTGCTGGGTCTTGATGCGGTCCAGGTCGCTCTCGTTGCCGAAGGCGTGCCGGGTCCGTACGAACGCCAGTGCCTCCTCGCCCGCCAGGCGGTGTTCTCCCGCGCCCAGTTTGAGCTTGGAGTCCCTGTCGTCGACGGCCTTCTCCAGGCAGACGGGCACTCCGCCGACGGCGGTGCTGAGGTTCTTCACCGCGTTGAAGTCGACCATCATGAAGTTGTCGATCTCGATGCCGGTCAGGGCCTTGACCGCACGCATCGTGCAGCCCGCGTCGCGCCCCTCCTGCCCGAGGCTGTTGTTGAACCGGGTGCCCTTGGTGGCCCCGATCTCCTTCGTCGACCCGTCCGGCTGCTTCGTCGGGCAGGCCGGGATGTCCGTGATCAGGTCGCGCGGGATGGACAGCGCGGTCGCGTTGCTGCGGTCCTTCGCGACGTGGAACAGGATCGTGGTGTCGGCGTGGCCGACGCTGTTCGCGTCCCCGTACCCCTCGTTACCGGCGCCGCTGCGCTTGTCGGTGCCGATGACGAGGATGTTGATGGCCTCGTTCTTCCTGAAGCCGCCGGTGCCGGCGCCCGCGGTGTCCGTGACGGTGAGGTTGCCGTTCAGGTGCTGGTAGTAGAGGTACCCCGCCACCGAACCGCCGACCAGCAGGAAGGCCAGCGCGCCGCCGGTGATGACCAGCGACTTCTTGCGGCCGCCGCCACCGCCCTTGCGGGAGCGGCCGGTCCGCCGCCCGGGGGGGCCGCCGCCGCGCCGCGGCCCCGGAACGGCGGGGGAGGGGGCGGCCGGTGCGGGGGCCGGAGCGGTTCTCGATCTGCGCTGCGCCGAAACGGAGGGCCGCTGCCGCTGCCGCTGTTGCTGCTCCTGCTGCTCAGCGGAGTCGGCCAGTCGCAGTTCGTAGTGGCCGGTGCGCGGGTTGATCACCCATTGGTCTGCGGGGTCGATCTCGTCGGCCCGCCCACGGCTTTGCGCATCCACGGTTGCTCGAATCCTCCGTCGGTGCCTCGCGACGCGCCTCCCCCAGGCGCACGGTCAACGATCCGGCTGGTGCGCGGCCTCTTGGTCGGCCGGGCACCGGATCGCTCACCCTATCCGTCAGGTTCAGCTGCAAACCATGCTGGTGACAAATTCCACTTCCCTGATAACGGGGCGAAACGCCCATCATGCTCGGTTCGGTCACCGGCTTTTGGGATTGCTTTACCGGCAGTCGGCCCGACCCGCGGTGGTTCCCGTGAAAGTCGGGACGGGGGCAGGGGCGGTTCCGGTTCCAGAGGAGGTCCCGGCGGGCTCCGTGGCGGGCGCGGAGGGCTGCTCGGACGCCGTCCCGGAGCCGGGTTCCCGCGTGTCCTGCGGCTTCGGCGGGGTCACCGTCACGGGCCGGTCCGTCCGCAGCCGCTCGAACAGCCGGGCCGCGTCCGGTTCCACCAGTTCGTCCCGGTTGGGATTGGGCGGGTACGGCCTCCGGGGCACCGTGAGGAACTTGACCTGGTCGGTCGGTATGTCCCGTACGCCCCGCACGAGTTCGTACAGCCCGCGCAGCGACGCCAGCCCCGGGTCGGTGGTCACCGAGGAGGTCGCCGCGTCCAGCAGCGGGACCAGGCGGGCCGGGTTGAGCAGCACACCGTTGCTCTGCACCTTCTTGACCAGCGAGCCGAGGAACTGCTGCTGGCGCTGCATCCGTTCGGTGTCGCTGCCGTTGCCCAGGCTGTGCCGGGCGCGCACGTAGCCGAGAGCCTGTTCGCCGCGCAGGGTGTGCAGCCCGGCGGGCAGTTTCGCCCTGGCCGCCGCGTCGTCCACCGGCTCCTTGAGACAGACCTCCACCCCGCCGACGGCGTCGACCATCCTCTTGAAGCCGCCGAAGTCGACGACCATGTGGTGGTCGACGCGGATGCCGGTCAGCTTCTCGACCGTACGGATCGTGCAGGCGGCCCCGCCCCACTCGAACGCCCAGTTGAACTGCGCGTACTGGGCGGCGGTGCGCGTCCCGTCCGGCTTCAGGCAGGACGGGATGTCGCTCATCAGGTCCCGGGGCACCGAGACCGCGGTCGCGCTCTTCCGGTCCGCGGGCAGGTGCAGCAGGATCACCGTGTCCGAGCGCTGCGTGCCCTTGTCGGTCCCGTAGGGGGCGTTCTCCTTGCCGGAGCGGGAGTCCGATCCGATCAGCAGGATGTTCTGGGCCCCGGTGGCGAGGTTCGCCGGACGCTCCCGCTCGTAGCGCCTCAGTTCGGCCTCCGCCGAGGTGTCCGCGGTGATGTTGCCGTCGAGCCTGCTGTAGAGCCACCAGCCGGTGGCGGCGCCCCCCAGGACCAGTACGCAGGCCCCGAGACAGCTCCGGCGCAGCAGCCTGCGCCTGCGGGCGTGCGGAGGCGGGGGAGTGCCTCCGCCCGCTCCGCCGCCGCCGGCTATGCCCGCGCTGTCCGTCACCCGCGTCAGTCCCCTCGCCGCTCCGGAAACAAGCCGTACGAGTGAGTGCGGCCATTGCCGATCCTGCCCCCGGTGCGCCGGGGCGGCCCGGGGGCAGGGGCTGTCAAGGGCCGGGCGGGTGACAAATAGTCCGTTCTCCGCGTTTGGAGCGGCACGGAACCCCCGCGTGGAGCGGGAAACGCGGCCGGTCAGACGCGGTGCGTGACGCGTTCGCTCTCGACCCGCTGGGCCAGCCCGTCCGCCGGCAGGGCGTCCAGGTTCCGGCACAGCACCACGGAGCCGCCGGCCGCCAGGGCCGCGTACAGCCCGGCCGAGAGGCCCTCCCAGGTGTCGTAGCCGAGGCCGGTCAGCACCCGCGAACCGGCGCCGAGCCCGAGCTTCGCCGCGTCCGCGCGGGCGCGGTCGGTCAGCTCCGCGTACGAGAGCTCCTCGCCGCCGACGGCCAGCCCGGGCCCCTGCGGGTCCACCGGGGCGAACGGCGCGAAGCGGTCGCCCTGCCCCGGCACCTCCACCGCGTAGTCCGCGAACCCGGCCGGCGGCTGCGGGAACCGCCCGCCCAGCGGCCGCAGGGCCAGCGCCACGCGCTCTCCGGAACAGGCACGGGCCTCCTCCAGCGAGTCCGGCCCGCTGACCACGAGGTCGGCGCCGGCGGGATCGCCGCCGACCTGCGCCACGACCCCGACCGAGGCGCAGGCGAGCAGCCACACGGCGCTCTGCCAGTGCGCGGGGAGCAGCAGCGCCAGCCGGTCGCCGGGCTCGGCGCCCAGGTCGCCCTGGAGCAGGTTGGCGGTCTTGGCCACCCAATTGGCGAAAGTGGCGACGGACAATTCGACGCGCTCGCCGGTGGCGTCGTCGTAGAAGGTGACGAGCGGGCGGCCCGGATCGGCGGCGAGCGCGGATCGCAGCAGGTCGGCAGGGGTGCGGTCAGTGGCGTTCACCCGGCACAGGGTACGCGGGGCCGTCCCCCGTACGAGGGGCCCCGGCTCCTCCGTACGGGGGAGGGGTACGCGGGGTCGAGCGGACGGTTCGTCAGTTCTCGGTTGGCGCCGGGCCGTGCGGGTGTTCAGCATCCTTGTCATGCGTGGATTCCTTGCTTCCTCGATCGGCGTCGCGACGGCCGCCGTACTGGCCCTGCCCCTCGCGCTCCCTACTCCGGCCCTGGCCGCCCAGTCCCCGGACGCGGTCTCCCCCGTGACCCCCGCCGGGTCCACCCGGTCGCTTCCGCTCGTCCCCGTGGGACCCGCCGCCGACCGCAGCCCCGGCGTCCCCGGCATGAGCGCCTCGCCCCGCCTCCCCGAGACGCAGGGCCTCGCGGCCCGCGAGGTCACGACGTTCTCGCTGGTCGGCGTCGTCTGGGACGACGCCGCGACCCAGCTCCACGGCCGGGTCCAGGTCCGTACCCGCTCCAAGGCGACCGCCGTCTGGTCCGACTGGCAGGACGTGGAGACCCACAACGACGAGCACGCCGCCGACCCCGACGCGGTGGAACGCGGCTCCGGCCGGGTCCGCGGCGCCACCGCCCCGCTGTGGGTCGGCGCGTCCGACGGGGTGGAGGTCCGGGTCCAGGCCGAACCGGGCGCTCCGGCCACCCGCGCACCGGCCCGGCTCCCGTCGGGCCTGCGCATCGAACTCGTCGATCCGGGCGAGGAGGTGCCGGTCCGGGGCACGGACGGCAAGAACGCCGGCCCCGGGGGCGACGACAAGGGCGAGCTGGCCGTGCCCGGCATGACGATGGAGATGGCCGAGTCCTCCGCGGCCAACCTGCCGCACGCGGAGCTCGGCGCCACCGAGATCTCCGCGCTCGACAAGGCCGACTCCACCGCCGACGCCGTCTTCGCCAGCGACGGCCGGCTGACCGCCGCGGCCGCCCCGTACATCGGTCCGCGCCCGCGGATCGTCACCCGCGCGGGCTGGGGCGCGGACGAGAAGCTGCGCGAGCCCGGCTTCGGCTACACGAACACCGTCAAGGCCGCCTTCGTCCACCACAGCGCCTCCGGCAACAACTACGCCTGCAAGGACGCGCCGGCGGTGCTGCGCAGCCTGTACCGCTACCACGTGGTCAGCAGCGGCTGGCGGGACATCGGCTACAACTTCGCCGTCGACAAGTGCGGCACGGTCTACGAGGGCCGCGCGGGCGGCGTCTCCAAGGCGGTCCTCGGCGCGCACACCATGGGGTTCAACACGGACAGCATGGGCGTCGCGGTCATCGGCTCCTACACCGGCACGGCCCCTCCGGCGGCGGTCGTCGACTCGGTGGCCCGCCTCACGGCCTGGAAGCTGGGCCTCTTCGGCGCGGACCCGCGGGCGAAGACGACCCTGAAGTCGGGCGGCGGCAACCTGTACGCCAAGGGCAGCAATGTGAGGATGAACGTGATCTCGGGCCACCGGGACGGCTTCGCGACGGAATGCCCCGGCAAGCTCCTGTACGGCAAGCTCCCCACCACCCGCACCGCCTCCGCCCAGTTCCAGGGCCGCCCCTAGCCCAGGGGCCACAGCGCCGCCCCTGGCGCAGGAGGCCACAGCGCCGCCCGCGTCCCTTCCCCGTCCCTTCCCCGCCCCCCGCGCGTCGGCGGGGAAGCAGCGGGCGGGGGCGGGGGCCGTCCCCGCACGGCTACGCTCGAAGGCATGGCCGGCCGCTTCGACCCCCTCACCCGAGCCGCCGTCCGCGGCGGCCGCACCACCGTGCCCGCGGCGCAACCCGCACGGCCCGGCCCGGAGCGGCCCGCACCGGGGCCGCTCCCCGCGGCCGGAGCCGGGCAGCGCCGCCGCTGGACCCCCGACGGGCCCCTCGACCTCGGGATCACCCTCGGGCCCCTGCGGCGCGGCCCCGGGGACCCCACCTTCCGCGCGGCCCCCGACGGCTCCGTGTGGCGTGCCACCCGGACCCCGCAGGGCCCGGCCACCCTCCGGGTCTCCCGTACGGGCACGGGCGGCGGTACGGAGATCGACGCCGAAGCCTGGGGACCGGGCGCCGACTGGATCCTCGACCGGCTGCCGGCGCTGCTCGGCGCCGGCGACGACCCCGCCGCCTTCGTCCCCCGCCACCGGCTCGTGCACGCCAGCCACCGCCGCCGCCCGGGCCTGCGCCTGACGCGCACCGGCCTGGTCCTGGAGTCCCTGATCCCCACCGTCCTGGAGCAGAAGGTCACCGCCGACGAGGCATACCGGGCGTGGCGCCGGCTCGTGCGCCAGTACGGCGAGCCCGCCCCGGGCCCGCGGGAGCCCGGCCTCCACGTGATGCCCTCCGCCCGCACCTGGGCCCTGATCCCGTCCTGGGACTGGCACCGGGCCGGGGTCGACGACAAGCGTGCCGCCACGATCGTCCGGGCCGCCCGCGTGGCGCACCGGATGGAGGAGGCCGCCGCGATGGAGCCCGGACCGGCCGCCGCCCGGCTGGAGGCGGTCCCCGGCATCGGCCCCTGGACCTCCGCCGAGACGCTCCAGCGAAGCAACGGCGACCCGGACGCCGTCACCACCGGCGACCTCCACCTGCCCGGCATCATCGGCTACGCCCTCGCGGGGGACCGCGACGCCGACGACGCCGCCATGCTGGAGCTCCTCGCCCCGTACGCGGGACAACGCCACCGGGCCGCCCGGCTCGTCCTCCTCGCGGGCCGCACCCCGCCCCGCCGCACGCCGCGCATGCCGAGGAGCGACATCGGCAGGCTCTGACGGAACCGGCCGGCCCGGCCGCACCGTACGGCGGCCACCCGGCTCGGCTCAGCGGACCTCGATGAAGTCCGCCGCCGCCCGCGCGGGCCGCTCGGGCGCGGCCGCGGCCGGGTGGCCCACCGCCACGGCGCCCATCGGGTCCCAGTCGTCCGGCAGCCCCAGCACCCCGCGCACCACGTCCCGGCAGAACATCGTCGAGGACACCCACGCCGAGCCCAGCCGCTCCCCGGCCAGCGCGACGAGGAGGTTCTGCACGCCCGCGCCCATCGCGACCACGAACATCTCCCGCTCGGCCGCGTCGCGCCGGGCGTGCCCGTAGTCGTGCGCGCCGTCCGTCACCAGACAGGGCACCACCAGGTACGGGGCGGCCCGCAGTACGTCCCCCCGCTTGACCCGCCGCGCGATGGACTCCTCGGACTTCCCGTCGGCCCGCAGGTCGGCGGTCCACGCGTCCCGCATCGCGTCCAGCAGTTCCAGCCGGGCCGCGGCCGACTCCAGCAGGACGAACCGCCACGGCGTCGTGTGGTGCGGAGCCGGAGCCGTCACCGCCGCCGCCACCGCCCGCCGCACCGCGCCGGGGTCCACCGGCTCGGCGGTGAAGGCCCGTACCGTACGGCGCTGCGTCACGGCCTCCCGTACGGCCTCCGAGGTGCCGAGGCGGAACATGTCGTCGGCCGGGGCGCGGACCAGGTCCCGCGCCGAGGAGCCCTCGCCCACGAGGTGGGCCAGCCCGCGGACGACGGCCACCGGCAGCCCGGCCGCCTTGCCCTTGACCAGGTCCCCGGCGGCGGCCAGTTCGTCCGCCGTGGCCACCACGGTCGCGCTCAGCGGATTGCCGTGCGCGTCCGTACCGCCCCTCAGGTCGTCCAGGACCCGCACCCCGGCCGAGCCGATGGCGACGTCGGTGAGCCCGGTGCGCCACGGCCGCCCGAAGGTGTCCGTGACGACGACGCCCACGTCGGCGCCGAGGATGTCGCGCAGCCCCTGCCGGATCGCGGCGGCCGAGGCGTCGGGGTCGGCGGGCAGCAGCAGCACGGTGCCGGGGGCGGTGTTGGAGGCGTCCACACCGGCCGCGGCCATGACGAGCCCCTGCCGGTTCTCCACGATCCGCAGCGGGCCCCGGCGCGCGACCACCCGTACCGTCTCGGCGTCGATGGCCTCCTCGCGCGAGGTGGCCTCGACGATCCGCCCCTCCGCCTTGGAGACGATCTTCGAGGTGACCAGCAGGACGTCACCGTCGCGCAGGCCGGGCGCGGCCACCGCGATCAGTTTCGCCAGGTCGTCGCCGGGCCTGATCTCGGGGATCCCGTCGACCGCCCGGACCTCGTACGAGCGACCGGTCCCGCTCGGAGCGTGCGCCGCCGTCACCGGGCGGCCTCGGCCAGCTCCAGCGCGGCCCGGGCCATCTCGGCGGTGGCCTCCAGGTCGGTCATCATCAGCGGCACCGCGCGGCAGGTGATCCCGGCGGCCTCGACCTCGGCGACGGAGTCCGCGTCGGTGGTGTCCACCAGCCAGGCGTCGAGCAGCCCGGTCCCGTAGTGCAGGGCGACGGCGGCGGCCGTGGACTCGACGCCGACCGCGGCCAGCACCTTGTCGGCCATGCCGCGCACGGGCGCGCCCCCGACGATGGGGGAGAGGCCCACGACGGGCGCCGGGGCGGCGGCCACGGCTTCCCGGATCCCGGGCACGGACAGGATCGTCCCGACGGACACCACCGGGTTGGACGGCGGGAAGACGATCACGTCGGCGGCCGCGATGGCCTCCAGGACGCCGGGCGCGGGCTTGGCCTGCTCGGCGCCCACGGGGACGACCGCCTCGGCGGCGACCGAGGCGCGCAGCCGGACCCAGTACTCCTGGAAGTGGATGACCCGGCGCTCGCCGGTACCGGCCTCGGTGATGGCGACGTGGGTCTCGACCCGGTCGTCGGACATGGGCAGCAGCCGGACGCCGGGCTGCCAGCGGTCGCAGAGGGCCTCGGTGACCGCGCTCAGCGGGAAGCCCGCGCCGAGCATCTGCGTACGGACGATGTGGGTGGCGAAGTCGCGGTCGCCGAGACCGAACCAGGTGGGTCCGACCCCGTAGGCGGCGAGCTCCTCCTTGACGGTGAAGGACTCCTCCGTGCGGCCCCAGCCCTGGTCCTCGTTGATGCCACCGCCGAGGGTGTACATCACCGTGTCCAGATCGGGGCACACCTTGAGCCCGAACAGGTGAATGTCGTCACCCGTGTTGCCGATGACCGTGATGTCAGCGTCGGGGACCGCGGACTTGAGTCCGCGCAGGAAACGGGCGCCGCCTATACCGCCGGCCAGAACAACAATGCGCATGCACCGAAGTCTGTCAGGCCCGCCCGCTCAGACGGGAAGGGCCTCCGGCCGGGCCGGGGAGCAGCTGTGCATCGGCATCTCGGTCAGACCGGGGAAGTAGACGTGCAGGCTGACGGCGCCGTCGAGGGTGTCGTTGACGACCTCGTGGGCGTAGCCGGGGGCGAAGACCCGCTGGGAGCCGGCGCCGAGGGAGAGCCGTCCGCGGGGGCTGTGCTCGGTGAGCTCGCCGTCGAGGACGGTCATCACGCCGGAGGAGCTGCCGTGGCCGTGGGAGCCGCTGCCCTGGCCGGGGACCCAGCTGAGCAGCCAGACCTCGTAGCCGGGGCCGGTGCGCAGCCGGTGGTACCAGCGGGTGGTGGCGTCGTACCGGACCAGGTGCTCCCAGGAGGCGCGGTCCCGGGCGATGGAACGGGCGAGGCCCACGAACTCGGCGACGGTGGCCGGGTGCTCGCGGGCGGGCTGGAGGAGGTGCTGGACGGCGAGGATGTCGCCGGCGATCTGGAGGTCGCTCTCGCCGCCCGTGGCGGGCGCCGGGGCGGTGACGGCGGGTACGGCCGCGGCGGTGACGGCGGGTGCCGGGGCGGTCGGCGCCGGGGCGGTGGAGGGCGCGGCGGTGGGGGCCGCGGCGGGGGCGATCACGGTGGGGAGGGCGCTGTTCATCGTGGGGATACCTCGACGGATGTCAGTCGTGCTGGCGGTTGCTGTGGGGGCCGGCCGGAGCTCAGCGGAGCCGGAGCTCCGTGGGCATCAACAGCTGCAACAGCAACAGCGAACCTGGGCAGCGCACAGGAACCCACGAATGGGGGTCCGGGTGGCGGCTGCGGGCGCTGACATGCGAACAAGGAGAACGGGTCGAAGGCCGGACTGTCAACTCAATGACCGTTTCGAGGCAAAAGTTTCACCTCATCCGGTTAATGGGCCCGGAGAAAGGTTTGTGCAGTCCAGGCCAGGGGATGTGGCGCTGTATCGCGACTCAAACCCATACCCGCCATCTCGTGACCTGAATGTGATCTGCGCCGCTTCTGTGACCGGATCGCAACCACGCCTCCGAGTGGAACGTCGATTCCGGGTAATGGGCGTCATGTGGTGCGCGAGGCATGTGTCATGATTTTTGGCGATTTGAACACTTACTGCGTACGCTTGGTTCCGCAGAGTGAATAAGGGGCCCAATAGCAGATCCCGGCTTGACTGCTTCGGAGCCACGCACTTGTAATTTCACTCGTGTCGTTACGTAGCGATCGGTGACGGCAACACCACGGGGACGCACAGACAGAGCGAGGGGCGCACATGACCGAGCTGTTTCAGGAACTGCTGGTCGAGGAGGCGGACGAGGAGCTCGGATGGCAGGAGCGCGCTCTGTGCGCCCAGACCGACCCCGAGTCCTTCTTTCCCGAGAAGGGCGGCTCCACCCGCGAGGCCAAGAAGGTCTGCCTCGCCTGCGAGGTCCGGTCCGAATGCCTTGAGTACGCCCTCGCCAACGACGAGCGATTCGGCATCTGGGGCGGACTCTCCGAGCGCGAGCGCCGCCGGCTGAAAAAGGCAGCGGTCTGAGGAGGGCCCGGCGCCCCCGAGCGGGCACCTACGGCACATCGCACGACATATCCGACGGCATATCCGACGGCACATCGCCCGGCACGTCCGGCGGCACGGCCGACGGCGCACCACACCGATCGAGCAGAGCAAACGGTCCGCCTCCCGCACCTTCCCCGCAGGAGGCGGACCGCCTTGTTCCCAGCCGTTAGTGTGGGGCGCTGTCCAGCAGCCTCCGAGGGTCCACCACCCCCGGACCCCCGGCCGGAGGGCCCGTACCGCGATGTCCCTGCACAGCCAGTCGACGGCCTCCCACCAGGCCCCCGCCACCCCGGAGTTCCCCCGGCACGTCGTCACCGCGGTCCTCGTCGCCCATGACGGCGCCCGCTGGCTGCCGCGGACCCTCGCCGGCCTCCTCGGCCAGGAACGCCCCGCCCAGAACCACGTCGCCGCCGACACCGGCAGCGCCGACGAGTCCGCCCGGCTGCTCACCGAGGCCCTCGGCGACGACCGCGTCCTGCACCTCGCCCGGCGCACCGGCTTCGGCACCGCCGTCGACGAAGCCGCCCGGACCGCGGGCACGCTGACCCCCGAGGACCTCCCGTACCTCAAGCGCCCCAGCGGCTGGGACCCCGTCAGCCGCACCTGGCGCGACGACGCGTACGACCTCCCCGAACTGCCCCACGGCGAACCGGTCCAGTGGCTCTGGCTGCTCCACGACGACAGCGCCCCCGAACCGGACGCCCTCACCGAACTGCTCCGCGTCGCCGACGAGAACCCCGAGGCCGCCGTCATCGGCCCCAAGCTGCGCGGCTGGTACGACAGGAAGCAGCTCCTCGAAGCCGGCGTCACCATCGCCCGCAGCGGCCGCCGCTGGACCGGCCTGGACCGCCGCGAACAGGACCAGGGCCAGCACGACCAGATCCGCCCCGTGCTGTCCGTCTCCACCGCCGGCATGCTCGTGCGCCGCGACGTCTACGACGCCCTCGGCGGCTTCGACCGCCGGCTGCCGCTCATGCGCGACGACGTCGACCTGTGCTGGCGCGCCCACAGCGCCGGCCACACCGTCCTCGTCGCCCCCGACGCCGTCCTGCGGCACGCCGAGGCATCCGCCCGCGAACGCCGCACCGTCGACTGCGCCGGCCGCACCACCGCCGGCCCGCACCGCGTCGACAAGGCCGGCGCCGTCTACACGATCCTCGCCAACAGCCCCGGCCGCGCCCTCCCGTACGTGCTGCTGCGCGTCCTCGTCGGCACCGTCCTGCGCACCCTCGCCTACCTCGTCGGCAAGGCGCCCGGTCAGGCCGTCGACGAGGTCACCGGCCTGCTCGCCACCCTGCTCCGCCCCGGCCGCGTCCTCGCCGCCCGCAAGGCCCGCCGCCGCCCCGCCGTCCCCGCCGCCGAGCTGCGCCCGCTCTTCCCGCCGCCCGGTGCCTCCCTGCGCGCCAACGCCGAGGCCCTCGCCGGGTACTTCGGCGAAGGCCGCGCCACCGACACCGCCCCCGCCGGCCGGCACGGCGGCGCCAGCATCCTGACCGCGCCCGGCGAGGACGGCGACTACCAGGAGACCGAACGGTTCGCGCGCCTGAAGCGGATCGCCCGCAACCCCGCGCCCGTCCTGTTCGGCATCCTCCTGCTCGTCTCCCTCGCCGCCTGCCGCTCCCTGATCGGCGGCGGCTCCCTCATGGGCGGCGCCCTGCTGCCCGCCCCCGACAGCGGCCTCGACCTCTGGCGCGCCTACACCGACCGCTGGCACAACGTCTCCACCGGCTCCACCGCCGACGCGCCCCCCTACCTCGCCGTCCTCGGAGCCGTCTCCACCCTGCTGTTCGGCTCCACCCAGGCGGCCCTGACCCTCCTGCTCGTCGGCTCCGTGCCGCTCGCCGGACTCGCCGCGTACTTCGCCTCGCGGCCGCTCGTCGAGTCCCGCCTGCTGCGCGCCTGGGCCGCCGTCGCCTACGCCTTCCTGCCCGCCGTCACCGGAGCCCTCGCCACCGGCCGGCTCGGCACCGCCGTCCTCGCCGTGCTGCTGCCCCTCATGGCCCGCTCCGCCGTCGCCGCCTTCGGCCTCGGGGGCGCCGACGCCGACGCGGCCGGCCTGCGCCCCGTGTGGACCCACACCCTCCTGCTCACCCTCGCCACCGCCTTCACCCCCGTCGTCTGGCCGCTCGCCGCCGTGCTCGGCGCCGCCGCGCTCGCCGCCCGCCGCGACCGCTGGAAGACGTACGGCCCCCGGCTCCTCGCCACCCTCGCCGTCCCGGTCCTCGTGCTGGCCCCCTGGTCCCTCGGCCTCCTGACGCACCCCGGCCGTCTGTTCCACGAGGCCGGACTGCCGTTCGGAGCCGGCTCCGCCTCACCCCTCGGCCTGCTCGGCGTCAACCCCGGCGGCCCCGGCACCGGCGCCTCCCTGCTCCTCGCCGGCGTCGTCCTCGCCGCCCTGGCCGCCCTGCTGCGCGCCGACCGGCGGTCCGCCGTCGCCGCCGCCTGGGCCGCCGCCCTCACCGGGCTGCTGTTCGCCGTCCTCCTCGCCCGCACCGCCTGGGCCGGCCCCGCCACCCTCGTGTACGGGCTCGCCCTCCTCGCCGCCGCCGTGCTCGGCGCCGACGGCGCCAAGCACCGCGTCGCCGCCCGCAGCTTCGGCTGGCGCCAGCCGCTGGCCGTGCTGGTCGCGCTCGCCGCCGCCGCCGGCCCGCTGCTCGGCGCGGCCGGCTGGGTGCTCGACGGAGCCGCCGGCCCGCTCCAGCGCCGGGACCCCGTACAGGTACCGGCCTTCGTCGCCGACGCCGGCGGGGACGACAACCAGACGCGCACCCTCATCCTCGACCTGGACGGCCCCGCCGGCGTCTCCTACAGCCTCGTCCGCGGCTCCGGCGGCCGCCTCGGCGACGCCGAGACCACCGCCCGGGCCGGCGGCGACGCCCGCCTCGACAAGGTCGTCTCCAACCTCGTCGCGGGCTCCGGCGCCGACCAGTCCAGCCAGCTCAGCGCCTTCGCCATCCGGTTCGTCATGTTCCGGCCGGGCGGCCCCGAGGAGATCCGACGCGTCCTCGACGCCACCCCCGGCCTGAGCCGCCGCCACCAGCAGGACGGCACCGCCCTCTGGGGCGTCGAGCCCTGGCTGCCCCGCACCGTCATCCTCTCCGGCAAACCCGGCGAGGCACCCGTCCCGGTCGCCTCCGGCCCGGTCGAGGCCCACGCCGAGATCCCGGCCGGCGAGGCGGGCCGGACCCTGCGCGTCGCCGACCGCGCCGACTCCGGCTGGCGAGCCACCCTCGACGGCAAGCCCCTGAAGCCGAAGACCCTGGACGGCTGGGCGCAGGGCTTCGAACTGCCCGCCGCCGCCGGCCGCCTCGACCTCGTCCACCAGACGTCCCTGGTCCGCACCGCCTGGCACTGGACGCAGGGCCTCCTCGCGCTGGTCCTGCTGGTGATGGCGCTGCCCGGCCGCCGGGCCCGGCTCGACGACGACCTGCCGGAGGAGGAGGTCGCGCTGCCGTCCCAGCCCGGTCCCGGCGAGGCCGGCGAGGGCCGCCGCGCCCGCCGGCTGCGCGCCGAGGCGGAGGCCGTGGCCGCGCCCGCCCCCGCGCAGGACCCCGGGGTCGCCGACCCGTACGCGCAGATCCCCGCGCAGCCGGCGTACGGGGAGGAGACGTACGCCTACCAGGGCTACGGCGAGGACCAGGGGGGCTACGCGTACGACCCCCGGCCCCAGCAGCCCTACAGCCCGGCGCCGGGCTACGAGCAGTACCCCGGGCAGGGCCCGTACGAGGAGCAGGACCCGTACAACCAGCAGAACCAGCAGAACCAGCAGAACCACCAAGGCGGTCAGGGCCACCAGGGCTACGAGGCCGCCCCCTACCCGCCGCACCCGCCGGCCCAGGACCCGGTCCGGCCGGACCACCCCTACCCGTACGAGCCGTACGACACCTACGGACAGCACGACCCGCGTCCGGACGGGAGCCCCCAGCAGTGAAGCAGCGCGCACCCCTGACGCTGGCGGCCGCCGTCGCGGCGCTGGCCGCCCTCACCGGGCTCGCCGCCCTCACCGCGCCCGGGGCGCAGAGCGCCGGCAACACGGCGGCCGCGTCCCGGATGCCGGTGGAGCGGTCCCTGCTGGTCTGCCCGGCGCCCAGCTCCTCGGACATCGCGGACACGACGTACACGGCGTTCACCCCGGCCGCGACCGGGGGCAAGGGCGCGGCCGCGCCCGGCCCGGGCTCGGCCCGGCTGCTCGGCGCGACCAAGGACGCCAAGGCGGTACTGGAGCCCAAAGAGCCCGGCAAGCCCTTCGGGGCCACCGCGTCCGGCGCCGACGCCCCCGCCCTGACGGGCACCGCCGACGGGTCCCTGGCCCCCGGCTGGACGGCGCAGCAGACCACCAAGGTCTCGGTCGGCCGCGCCCGCGGCGTGCTGGGCGCCGGCTGCACCGCGCCCGGCACCGACTTCTGGTTCCCCGCGGTGAGCACCGCCAAGGGCCGCGAGGACTACGTCCACCTCACCAACCCGGACGACGCCGCGGCCGTCGTCGACATCAAGCTCTTCGGCCCCGACGGGCCGCTCAAGTCCGAGGCGGGAACCGGTGAGAACATCCGGATCGACCCCCGGTCCAGCAAGGCCGTCCTGCTGTCCTCCCTGGAGCCCGCGACCCAGCTCGCGGACGCCACCGCGCACGTGACCACCCGGGCCGGCCGGGTCGGGGCCTCCGTGCAGGTCGCCGAGGAAGGGGTGGGCGCCGACTGGCTGCCCGCCGCCACCGACCCGGCCGGATCCCTCGTCCTGCCCGGGATCCCGGCGGACGCCACGTCCGTACGGCTGGTCGCGTTCGTGCCCGGCGACCAGGACGCGGACCTCAGACTCCGGCTGGCCGGCCAGGGCGGCTCGATCAGCCCGGCGGGCAACGAACAACTGCACGTCAAGGCGGGCATGACGGCGAGCGTGGACCTCGCGGACCTCACCCGGGGCGAGGCGGGCTCCCTGCTGCTGACCCCGGTGGACGCGAAGAAGACCTCGCCGGTGGTCGCCGCGGTGCGGGTGGTCCGCGGCAGCGGCGCCAAGCAGGAACTGGGCTTCGTCCCGGCGGCCGGGCCGGTGGGCGCGCGGGCGACCGTCGCGGACAACCGGCCCGAGGAGAACACGAGCGTGCTCGCGCTGACCGCGCCGGGCACCGAGGACGCCAAGGTCAGGGTGACGGCCTCGCCGGGCACCGGGGGCGGGGAGGCCGCCTCCCAGGAGGTCGTCGTCAAGGCGGGCACCACGCAGAACGTGACGGTGGTCCCGGCGGGCGGCAAGGGCTCGTACGCCCTCACGGTGGAGACCCTTTCGGGCGGTCCGGTCCACGCGGCCCGCACCCTGTCGCTCCCGCACGAGGGCATCGCGATGTTCACGGTGCAGACGCTGTCGGACGACCGCTCCACGGTCTCGGTCCCCAGGGCCGCCCAGGACCTGTCGGTCCTCACCCGCTGACGGCGGCGCCGCGGCCGGGCGATCACCGCGCCGTCCGTGTCGAGCAGGGTCCACAGGCAGTGGCCGAGCTGCGCGTCGTGCATGCGCTGGCGCGCGGTGAACTCCTC
>NZ_JBEOXU010000023.1:0-63129 GCF_040296725.1 Streptomyces sp. NPDC002044 | reverse complement strand
GGAGGACAATGCGAGCACGCGCAAATTCCAGAACGTCCTGAACACCGGCGAACTCGACGTCGTGGCCCATGGCAGCAGCAGCAGGGCGGCCGCCCCGGCCTGGAGGGCACGCCGGGCCCCGTGCGGCCCGCGGCCGGCGGCGGGCTTCGCCGCGGGGGCGGAGGGCACGGGGGCGGAGGGCGTAGGGGCGGAGGGAGGCGTGGAGGGCGCGGGGGTGGAGGGCATGGAAGGTCACCTCTGCTCACCGGAGCCCCGAGTTCCGTTCCCCCATCGTAGGAACGCGGGCCGTGCCCGGCGACCGGTCGGCCGCCCGCCCGGTCGCCGGCGCCCGCTCAGTGGCGGAAGAAGATCCGGTCGCCGTACTCCTGCATCACGCGGCCGTTCCACTCGTGGCCCCCGTCCACGTTGCCCGAGCGCAGCAGCGGCGGCTCGATCCCGCGCGCGGAGAGCTCGCCGGCCGCCGCCGCCATGACCGCCTGCATGATGGCGCTGGTCACGACGGTGGAGGCGGGGGCGAAGGGGGCGTCGATGCCGTCGAGGGTCAGCTCGGCGTCGCCCACGGCGATCTTGCTGTCGAGGACCACGTCGCAGTGGTCCTTCAGGAAGGTCTCGGAGGCGTGGCGGGACCTGGTCTCCGTCGCGTACGCCACCGAGGTCACGCCGATCACCTTGAGGCCGATCGCGCGGGCGTTCATCGCCATCTCGACCGGCAGCGCGTTGCGCCCGGACAGGGAGATGATCACGAGTACGTCGCCGTCGGACGCGGGGCTGCTGTCGAGGACGGCGGCGGCGAGGCCGTCGACCCGTTCCAGGGCGCTGCCCAGGGTCGCGGGCATGACGTCGATGCCGACGGTGCCGGGGACGGCGAGGAAGTTCATCAGGGCCAGTCCGCCGGCCCGGTAGACGACGTCCTGGGCGGGCAGCGAGGAGTGACCGGCGCCGAACGCGAAGAGCCGGTTCCCGCCGGCGACGGCGTCGGCGATGAGGGTGCCGGCCTCGCTGATCCGCGTGGCCTCCTCGTCCCGTACCCGCTCCAGCAGACCGATGGCGGCGTCGAAGAACTGACCGGCCAGCTTGCTCTCGCTCATACGCCGATGGCCCTTCCGGAGGTGGTGTGGGAGTGGGGTTGCGTCGGTGTCCGCCGCTCACCGTGCGGTCTGGACCAAGGGCGTGTCAATACGAACGTCAATCCCCGGCCGAAAGGCCGCGGGGGGATGTCCCGGGATGTCCGGGGGTGGGGTCCGGGAGATCACCCGGGAGGTCACCGGGGGACCGTCCGCGCGGGCAGGGGTGAGGGGCCGCGGGGCACTGCGGGGAGGTCGCGAGGTGCCCTTGACGCCCGGCACGGGACGGTTGTCGGCCGGATGCGTCAGAATTGGGGGCAGGGCCAGCGCACGCAATCCGAGGGGCACGAATGTCCGGACTGATCGATACCACGGAGATGTATCTCCGCACCATCCTCGAGCTGGAAGAGGAAGGCGTGGTCCCCATGCGCGCCCGTATCGCCGAGCGGCTCGATCAGAGCGGCCCGACGGTGAGCCAGACGGTGGCGCGGATGGAGCGCGACGGCCTGGTGGCCGTCGCCAGCGACCGGCACCTGGAGCTGACGGAGGAGGGGCGGCGGCTGGCGACGCGCGTGATGCGCAAGCACCGGCTCGCCGAGTGCCTGCTCGTCGACGTCATCGGCCTGGAGTGGGAGCAGGTGCACGCCGAAGCCTGCCGCTGGGAGCACGTGATGAGCGAGGCGGTGGAGCGGCGGGTGCTGGAGCTGCTGCGTCACCCGACCGAGTCGCCGTACGGGAATCCGATCCCGGGGCTGGAGGAACTGGGCGAGAAGGCCGAGGCCGACCCCTTCCTGGAGGAGGGCATGGTCAGCCTGGCCGAGCTCGACCCGGGCACCGAGGGCAAGACCGTGGTCGTACGGCGGATCGGCGAGCCGATCCAGACAGATGCTCAGCTGATGTACACGCTGCGCCGGGCGGGCGTGCAGCCCGGTTCGGTGGTGAGCGTGACCGAGTCCCCGGGCGGGGTGCTGGTGGGGAGCGGCGGCGAGGCCGCCGAGCTGGACGAGGAGATCGCCTCGCACGTGTTCGTCGCGAAGCGCTGATCCGGCTCCGGCGGGCCACCGACGGGCTCCGGCGGGTCACCCCCCGACTCCGGCGGGTCACCACCGGCCCGGCGGGGCACCGACGGGTTTCGGCCAAACGGCTCCGCTTCGCGTGAGCGGGTGGTCTTGGGTGGTCCCGGGAGCTCCGGGTGATCCCGGTTCTGCGAGTGGGCGGTCCCGGCGCCTCGCGGCGCCGGGACCGGTCCTCCCCTTGTGACCTGGAGCCCCGAGCTCTCAAGGTCATCCCCTCGGACCGTCTTCCCCGATCGGCCCGCCTCCCTGTGGAAAGGATCTCCATCGGCAGCAGCCGCCAATCCTTGAGCAAGGTCACTCGAAAGAGGGGTGTTCTCGACGACACCCCCGTTTTCGAATACGGGTTCGATAGTCTGGCCGGGAGCGAAGGGGGTGCATCTGCGGTGGTACAGCGCATCGATGTGACAGGGGCCGACGGTGTGCGCCTGGCCGCCTGGGAGTTCCGCGAACCGCACACGGACCCCGCACGGCCCGCGGACGGCAGCGGTGGCACCGCCGCGACCGCGACCGCCGCGACCGCCGCCGAGGCCCCCGCGGCGCCCTCCGCCGAACCCGAGCGCCCCGGGGTCCTGTTACTGCACGGGCTGATGGGGCGGGCCTTCCACTGGGCCGGCACCGCCCGCTGGCTCGCCGAGCACCGCCGTGTGGTGGCCCTGGACCAGCGGGGGCACGGCCAGAGCGACCGCCCGCCCGCGGGCCCGGGCCTGCTGACCTCCCTGGGGCGGGAGGCGTTCGTGGCCGACGCCGAGGCGGCCGTCGAGCAGCTCGGCCTCGCTCCCGTGACGCTGATCGGGCACTCCATGGGCGCCCTCACCGCGTGGCAGCTCGCGGCCCGCCGTCCGGACCTGGTCGGAGCCGTGGTCATCTGCGACATGCGCGCCTCGGCCCTCGGGGCGGCCTCCCAGCAGGAGTGGGAGGAGTGGTTCACCCGCTGGCCGCTGCCCTTCCCCACCCAGGACGCGGCCCGCCGCTGGTTCGGCGAGGACGACCCCCGGGTGGAGCGCCCCGACCCCGGTCGCGGCGCGTTCTTCGCCGAGGTCATGCACGAGGCCCAGGACGGCTGGAGGCCGGTGTTCTCGCGGAGCCACATGCTGACGGCCCGCGAGACCTGGGTGCACGACGCCCACTGGGAGGAGCTGGCCCAGGTCCGCTGCCCGACCCTGGTCGTCCGCGGCCTGGACGGCGAGCTGGGCCGTGCCGAGGCCCAGGAGATGGTCCGGGTCCTCCCGGCCGGCCAGTACGCCGAGATCCCCGACGCGGGCCACTACCTCCACTACGACCAGCCGACGGCGTGGCGCGCGGTGCTGGAACCCTTCCTGGACGGCGTCCACGCCCCTCAGAGCTGACGGCCCTTGACCGCGTCGAGCAACGCCGTCCAGGCGGCGTCCCCCACCCGCACGACGCGGTCCGCCGGGCCGTCGCCGGGACTCCCGGCGACGAGCACGTATCCCGTACTGCCGGGCGCGGTGGCGACGTAGACGCAGGAGTTGCCCTCCGCGCAGTGGGAGGACCTCTGCCATTCCTCGGTCATGGGGGACTGCCTTTCACCGGGTCCGAACGACGGCGCTGATGAGGTCGCGCGTACGCGCCGGACTCAGCGCCACCGCTTCCAGCCGTTCGAACAGTGTCCGGTACTTCAGCAGTTGGGACTCCGCGTCCAGGAAGACCAGCCCGTGCGACTGGTCGAGCTGGACGGTGTCCAGGTGAGGCACCGGTCCGTGCGCGTAGTAGACGGACTGTCCCGACCCGGGGAAGGCGCCCGCCGAGAACGGGATGGCCCGGATGGTGATGTGCTCCCGCTCGCCCATGTCCAGCAGGTGCTTCAACTGTGCCTGTGCCACGGCCGGTCCGCCGACGGCGATGCGCAGTGCGGCCTCGTGGATGATCACGTCGTACTGGGTCGGAGCGTCCCCGTAGAGGACCCGTTGCCGTTTCAGGCGGAACGAGACGCGGTCCTCGATCGCCGGCGGCGGGAGCGAGGGGACGGCCTGGCGGAAGATTTCCCGGGCGTGCTCGGCGGTCTGGAGCAACCCGGGGACGTGCACAGTGATCGCGTCGCGCAGCATCCGCGCATGGTGCTCCAGCTCGGCGAGGTCCAGCCAGGCCGCCGGAAGCAGTTCGCGGGACTCCTCCCACCATCCGCCCTTGCGTTCGCCGGTCATGGTGACCAGGGCCTCCACCAGGCCGGTGTCGGCACAGTCGTAGTGCCGGGCAAGCGTGCGCACCCGCTCGGGGCTGACGCCGAACCGTGCGGCCTCCATGTTGCTGATCTGGTTCGGCTTGACGCCGAGCAGGCCCGCGGCCTCGGCAGAGGTGAGTCCGGCGCGCTCGCGCATCCTGCGCAGCTCGGCTGCGAAGCGCAGTTGACGCGCGGTCGGGCTGCTGCGAATGGGCAAGGCGACTACCTCCGCGGGCATGTGTCACCCACACGAGTGGGCGTTGCGTGCATTTAGCGGTCCAACTCTCCTCCTCGATCGGAGACTTCCATGGCTTCAACCGTAGCTCCGTCCTGGGCTTACACCCTCCAACTCCCGCACGATCCCCGCGCAGCGGGAATCGCCCGTTCCACCGTGCGGGCGGTGCTCCGGAGCCACGGCATGCCGGGGCCGGCCGACACCGCCGAGCTGCTGGCGAGCGAGCTGGTCTCCAACGCCTACCGGCACGCGTACGGGCCCTGTGCCCTGCGGCTGCGGGCGATGGCGGCGGACCGGGTCCGGGTCGGCGTCTGGGACACCGACCCGGCCATTCCGGCCCCGTTCGGCGGCGAGCCGGCCGTGCCCGCGCCCGACGCCGAGGACGGGCGCGGGCTGGTCCTCGTACGGCTGTACGCGGACCGGTACGGCTCCTACCGCCTCGACGGGGCGCACGCGGGCAAGCTGCTCTGGGCGGAGTGCGGGCCCGGCCGGTGAACCCGGCGGCGGGCCGGCTGTTCGCCGCTCCCGGGCGGTCAGCCCTTGCTCACCGCCAGCAGGATCTCCGGCAGCCTCCGCGCCACCGTCGGCGCCGCCAGCCGCAGGCCCGCCCAGGTCGAAAGGACGCCCCAGGCCACTCCCAGGGGGAGCACGATCCAGGAGAGGCCCTGGTGGTCCGCCACGTTCAGGTAGATCATCAGGCCGATCACCGGGGCGCAGATCAGCGCCGACACCACCAGGCCGCCGAAGATGCCCATCCAGGCGAGCCCGGCCTGCCCCGGGGCGACGTTCTTGAACGCGCCCTCCGTCGGGATCGAGTACGGGAAGCGGGCCGAGGCCAGCGCCCCCGTGCACATCATCGCGCCGACCAGGGCCGTCGCCAGGCCCAGGGCCGCGGGGAAGCCGTCCCAGTCACCGAGCAGCGCGGCGGTGACCGCGGTGACCAGGACCGTGTACGGGACCGCGACGAGCCCCAGGGCGAAGGCCCGGGCCCGCAGTTCGAGGTAGGCGTCCCGCGGGGTCGAGATGGTCTGCGCGACCATCCAGAACGCGGAGGTGTCCTGCCCGAACTGGTTGTACATCTGCACGCCGAGCATCCCCGCGCCGAAACAGGCGAGGTAGAGGGAACCGCTGCCCTGGAGGGCGTTGAAGACCGGGACGATCAGGCCGATCGCGAGTGCGCTCACGAAGGCCGACTTCGTCTTCGGGTCGCGCACCGAGTACCGCAGCGTGCGCTGCATGACCGCGCCCGTGCGGCCCTCCGGCAGCAGCGACCAGACACCGCCCGCGCCGCGCTCCTTGACGGGGCCCGAGGCGGCGATCGTCGACCCGTCCGGGCTGACCATCAGCCGGGTCAGGGTCCGCTCCCAGAACCACAGCAGCAGGACCAGCGCACCCAGGGTCAGGGCCAGCTGGGCCGCCGCCACCCCGTACGAGCCCTCGCTCACCGAGTCGACCATGCCGACGGCGGTCGCCGGCGGCAGCCACCGCACCACCGCCTCGGCCGGCTCCAGCTGGGACAGACCGCCCGACTCGAACAGGCGCTGGCTGGCGAAGTTCGCCACCTGCGCGCCCACCGCGATCAGCAGGCCGCTGAGCAGCGCCAGGTCACGCCCCTTGCGGCTGGTCAGCAGCCGTACGTTGGCCGTGGCCACGGCCCGGGCCAGCGCCACGCAGCCGAGCACCAGCAGCGGGGCGCCCACGACCGCGGCCGCCACACCGGCCGCGCCCCGCGCGACGGCGACGACCGAGCCGACCGCCAGGCACAGCGTGAACAGCGGCCCGATGCCGACGAGCGAGGACGCGAGCAGGGCCCGTACGAGCGGCCTCGGGCGCAGCGGCAGCATCACCAGCCGGCTCGGGTCCAGCGTCTCGTCCCCGGTGGGGAAGAACAGCGGCATGAAGGTCCAGCTCAGCGCGAGGATCGCGGCGAGCAGGACGACGACGGTTCCCGCGTGGGCGTGCCCGTTCAGCAGGGACAGGCCGAGGGTGGTGAAGAAGGCGACGACCAGCGCGAAGACCAGGGTGGTGATCCAGACGGCCTTGCGCTTCGAGGACCCCTTCAGGCCGTTGCGCAGCAGCGACAGCTTCAGCCGGACGAAGACCGGGGTGAGGGAGACGGGGGCGGTGGCGGCGGGCGCGGTCACCGCTGCCGTCGTGGCGGCGGCGGGCGCGGTCATCGGGGACCCGCCCCGGAGCCGCCGCCGAGCCAGTCCAGGGAGTCGCCGGCCGCGTCGCGCCCGTGCGCGCCGACCAGTTCGAGGAAGGCGGCCTGGAGGGAGGGCGCGTCGCCCCGTACGTCGGCCAGCGGGCCCGCGGCCCGGATCTGCCCGGCGGCCATGACGGCCACCCAGTCGCACAGCGACTCGACGAGCTCCATCACGTGGGAGGAGAAGACGACCGTGGCGCCGGACGCGGTGTAGCGCTCCAGGACCCCGCGGATCGTCTGCGCCGACACGGGGTCGACGCCCTCGAACGGTTCGTCCAGGAAGAGGACTTCCGGGTTGTGCAGCAGGGCGGCGGCCAGGCCGATCTTCTTCCGCATGCCCGTCGAGTAGTCCACGACCAGCTTGTGCTGCGCGCCCGCGAGGTCCAGGACGTCGAGCAGCTGCGTGGCCCGCTTGTCGGTCTCGGCGCCGGGCAGCCCGCGCAGCCGGCCCGTGTAGCCGAGCAGTTCCCGCCCGGAGAGCCGCTCGAAGAGCCGCAGCCCCTCGGGCAGGACGCCGATCCGGGACTTGACCTCGGCCGGGTCCGCCCACACGTCGTGCCCGGCGACGATGACCCGTCCCATGTCCGGGCGGAGCAGGCCGGTCACCATCGACAGCGTCGTCGTCTTGCCGGCGCCGTTCGGGCCGACCAGCCCGATGAACTGGCCCGCGGGCAGCTCCAGGTCGATCCCCGCGACCGCCACCTGTTCGCCGAAGCGCTTCCAGAGGCCCTCCACCCGCACGGCGGACGGCGCGGATCGCGCACCGTCCGTCACGTACGTTCCACCCGTCGCATCAGCCTGGTCCGGCATGCGCCCGCCTCTCGTTCCGTCCCCGTTGGTCGTTCTTTCCTCACCATAGGAGGACGGGAAGAGGACGAGCAGTTACTTATGTCATGAACTTGCGGCGGCCCACGCTGCCGTCATGCCCCCTTGCGCGCCCGGGCCGCGGCCGCCTCGCGCCCGCACGCGTACGCGAGCGCGTCGATCAGCTCCTCCGTGTCCGGCAGCCACCGGTTCGCCGGGGTGGGGCGCCGCGCCCACTGGACCGAGCCACGGCCGCCGAAGCGGGTGGGCGGGGCCGCCACGTACTCGCCCTCGCCGCGCGCGGACAGGTCGATCGAGGCCGGTGACCAGCCCAGTTTCCGTACGAGGTCCGGCACCTTGGCGCCGGCGCCCGGCAGGACGAAGAACAGCATCCGGTGGTCGGGGGTGAGGGCGACGGGCCCGATGGTGCGCTGCATCCGCTCCAGGCGCGCGAGCGCCAGGAAGCCGGCCGCGTCCGGGACGTCCAGCGCGTCGAACGTACGGCCCGTCGGCATGAGGATCGAGGCCGCCGGGTGCCTCCCCCAGACCCGCCGGACCTGCACCGCGCTGCCGGTGGCCTGCGCCGCCCAGTCCTTCACCGCCGGGTGCGCGCCGGGGGCCGGGCAGTCCGCCGTACCGCAGGAGCAGACCTCCCGCCCGTCTCCGGACTCCAGCCAGGTGCCGGCGAAGACGTCCCAGTGCCGTTCCTCCGCGTACCGGACGGCATGGTCCAGCAACTGTTCGCCGCGCTGCTTGGGGATGGGGGCGGTCTCCGTGACTCCGATGGTCTCTTCCACGCCCATCACAACTCCGCGGGTCACCCGGGGTTACGGGCGTAAACCGGCCGGTGGACGGGGCATCGATCCTGCACGTGGGGCGCATCGGGGCACGGGCGGGGGCGCGTAGGAGGCCGGGGCGCGGGAGTTGGGTAGCGACACCACGCAGAGCGGAAGATTCCCCGCACTTCAGGCGGGAAGTGATCATTACAGCGATCACCCGCGGTTACAGGGGGTTTTCATGGCAGCCAGGACTCTCGTCGCCCGCCAGCCGAACGAACGGCTGCAGGCGCTCATCCAGGAAGCCGGGTGTTCCAACGCCGGCCTCGCCCGGCGCGTCAACATGTGCGGCGCGGAGCACGGCCTCGACCTCCGCTACGACAAGACCTCCGTGGCCCGCTGGCTGCGCGGCCAGCAGCCGCGCGGGCGGGCCCCGGGCATCATCGCGGAGGCGATCGGGCGCAAGCTCGGCCGGACCGTCACCATCGACGAGATCGGCATGGCCAACGGCAAGAACCTCGCCTCGGGGATCGGCCTGCAGTTCTCCCCGACGGTCGTCGGCGCGATCGAGCAGGTCTGCGAGCTGTGGCGCAGCGACGTGGGCCGCCGCGACTTCCTGGCGGGGTCGAGCGTCGCCGCCTCCGCGCTGGTCGAGCCGAGCCGCGACTGGCTGATCACCGGCGCCGACACGCAGGTCGCCCGCAGCGGCGGGTCACGGGTCGGCATGTCCGACGTGGAGGCGGTACGGGCGACCACCGAGGCGCTCAAGGAGCTCGACCACCGCTTCGGCAGCGGACACGTCCGGCCGGTGGTCGTGCACTACCTCAACTCCGTGGTGTCCGGGCTGATCGGCGGCGCGTACAAGGAGCCGGTGGGGCGGGCGCTGTTCGCGGCGGTGGCGCGGCTGACCGAGCTGGCGGGCTACATGGCGGTGGACACGGGCCAGCCGGGGCTCGCGCAGCGCTACTACATCCAGGCGCTGCGCCTGGCTCAGGCGGCCGGTGACCGGGCGTACGGCGGATATGTGCTGGCGGCGTCCATGAGCCACCTGGCCGCCGAGCTGGGCAACCCCCGGGAGATCGCGCAGCTCGCGCGGGCCGCGCAGGAGGGCACGCGGGGGCAGGTCACCCCGCGCGTGGAGGCGCTGTTCTACGCGGCCGAGGCGCGCGGGCACGCGCTGCTCGGCGACGTACGGGCGACGGCGGTGCTGTCGGGGCGGGCGCTGACGGCGCTGGAGCGGGCGGAACCGGAGTCGGGCGACGATCCGGCGTGGATCGGGCACTTCGACAGCGCGTACCTCGCGGACGAACTGGCGCACTGCCACCGGGACCTGGGCCAGGCGGAGGCGGCGGGCCGGCGCGCGGAGGAGGCGCTGCGGGGGCTGCCGGACGGCAAGGCGCGCCGCCGGGCGATCGGGCTGCTGCTGCTGGCGGCGGCGCAGGTCCAGCAGCGGGAGGTGGAGGAGGCGTGCCGGACCGCCACGCGGGCGGCGGACCTGCTGGCGGGGCTCCGCTCGACCCGGGGCGAGGAGTACCTGGAGGACTTCCGCTCGCGGCTGGCGCCGTACCGGGAGGAGCCGGCGGTCCGCGAGTTCGGCGCCTGCCTGGAGGCCCGGGTCGCCTGACCGCGGGCGGGCCGTGCCCGCCCGGGACCCCCCGGCCGGTCCCGGGCGGGCACGCGCCGCACGGGCCCCGGGGAGCCGTCCTGGGCGGGGCCGGGCCGCCTTGGCCGCCGCCCGGGCCGGTCCGAGTCCCGGGATGATCTTGGGCGGGATCCCGGGCGGCCTGACGGTAGCCCCGGGCGACCGGGTAGCGTGAGCCGACGGTTCCGCAGGTGTGTTCGGGCGAGTCGGAGAAGGAGTCCCGGTGACGGAGAACGGACGAGGGGGCGCCCCCCAGCCGGGTGCCCCGTGGGGTCCGGACCCCGCCCACCCGGCGCGGCCGGACGGGCCCGAGGAGTACCCGCGGCAACAGCAGGCAGCCCCGCCCGGGCAGCAGCCCCCGTACGGCCCCCCGCAGCCGGGCGAGTCCGCGTACGGCACCCCGCAGCCCGCCTACCCCCCGCAGCCGGGGCAGTCGGCGTACGGCCCCCCGCAGCCGGGGCAGCCCGCGTACGGCTATCCGCAGCCCGGGCAGGATCCGCACGGCCTTCCGGCGCCCGGGTACGGGTACGGATACCCGCAGCCGGGGCCGGGACCGGCCGGGGCCGGGCACGTGGTGGGCCCGGGGTACGAGGGCCCGGGGGATCCGCACGGCTACGGCTACCCGCCGCTGCCCGAAGCGGTGACCCAGTACATCCCGCCGGTGCCGGCCGGGCCGGGGGACGACGCCACCCAGTACATCCCGCCGGTGCCCGCGGGACCCGCGCCCGGTGAGGCGGCGACGCAGTACATCGCCCCCGTGCCCGCCGGTCCGGGGGACGACGCGACGCAGTACATCCCGCCGGTGCCGGCCGGTCCGGGGGACGACGCCACCCAGTACATCCCGCCGGTGCCGGCCGGGCCCGCGCCCGGTGAGGCGGCGACGCAGTACATCGCCCCGGTGCCCGCCGCCGAGTTCGACGGGCTGTTCCGCGGGGGCGACGACTCCGCCGGGCACACGCAGCAACTGCCGCCGGTCCGCGAACCGGTGCGCGAACCGGTGCGCGAACCGGTGCGGCGACAGCAGCAGCCGCCGCCGCGCCCGTACCCGCCGCGCGGACAGGGGCCCATACCCCACCCGCAGCAACCCCACCACCCGCAGCAGCAGTTCGCCGCGGCTCCGCCCCCGCCGCCGGAGGCCCCGCGCAAGGTCTCGCCGGCGATCATCGCCGCGGTCGTCATCGGCCTGGCCGTCGTCGGCCTCGGCGTCGGCTCGCTGCTCGGCGACGGCAAGCCGCAGAACAACGACCCCGGCGCGATCCCGGCCGCGCCGAGCGCCGCGGGCGGCTCGGCCCCGGCCGGTGAGCCCCGGGTGGACCCGGGCAGCCCGCAGGCCGTCCAGCTGGACAAGCTGCTCGCGGACAGCAACGACAGCCGGGAAGCGGTGATCAAGGCCGTCGAGGACATCAAGGTCTGCGCCAACCTGGACCAGGCGGCGGCGGACCTGCGCGACGCGGCCCGCCAGCGCGAGGAGCTCGTCACACGCCTCAAGGAGCTGAAGGTCGACCAGCTCCCGGACCACGTGAAGCTGAGCGCCGCCCTGACCAGGGCCTGGCAGTCCTCGGCGGCCGCCGACACCAGCTACGCGGCCTGGGCGCAGGACGTGAGCGGCGACAAGGGCTGCAAGGACGGCAAGGCCAAGTCGACCGACAACGCCGCCGCCGGCAACAAGGCGAGCGGCGACGCGACGCGGTCCAAGGAGCAGGCCGCGACCCTGTGGAACACGATCGCGGCCAAGTACTCCCTCACGAAGCGCGACAAGTCGCAGCTCTGAGACCCGGTCCGGGTTCAGGGGCGGCGAGCCGCCCCTGAACCCCCGGCCGGTCAGGCCGCCCGGGGCGCCTGTTCCAGCGTCGGGGTCATGTCCATCGACTGCTCGCCCTGCTGGGCGACGAGCCGGCCGGCCTGGACGACCTGGAAGCTGACCCGGCCGTTGACGATGCGGGGGAAGCCGCCGACCGCGCGCATGTCCTGGTAGCGCCAGCTCAGGTCCGGGGTCAGGCCGCCGGTCGCGACGGCCTGCGACTGGTTCAGCGCGCGTGAGAGCTTGCGGGCGGTGACGTCCTCGTCGCGCTTGAAGCGGTTCACGATCTCGTTCAGCACGGTGTACGCGATCCAGGTGGTCTGCGCCCCGCTGTCGGCGGCGTCCAGGCCGTCCTGGCCGACGGCGTGGTCGGAGATCACCGTGCGCATCGGCTCCCACACGGGATCGGTGGACACCGGGTACCAGCTGGTCAGGTACGCGCCCTCGAAGGGGCTTTCCCGGCCGCCGGTGCGGTCCACGAGCGACTGGCTGAGGCTGCCCAGCACCGAGGAGATCTGCGGGTTCTTCTTCTGGACGTCGGCCCGGCGGAAGGCGTCGAAGAAGGTCTCCGTCCGCTCGCCGAGCACCGCCGTCACGCAGCCCCGCTCCTTGCCGCCGCTGGTGTTGGCCAGGGCCTCGCGGGCCTGCGGGGCGAAGTCCGCCGAGTCCTCGGCGGCCCGGATGTCCGAGGCGTCGCCCATCTTGTTGGCGCGCAGCCCGGCGTTGAGCAGGACGGGCAGGGAGTCGCCCGCGAGGGTGTCGGGGCGGACCAGCGCGACCTGGCCGCAGGCGCGGCCGAGCTGGTGGCCGGCGCCGGCGAGGAGGACGGGCTGACCGCCGTTGACGGGGTAGGACAGGGTGGACTGGAACTCCTCGGAGGAGACCCCGTACCCGCCGAGGAAGGGGATGCCCTCGGCCTCCAGCGGGGCCATGAAGGCGCGCCCGTGCTGGCTGTAGGAGCCGACGACGGCCACGGCCTTCTCGGAGATCGCCTTGCGGGCGCAGTCGGCCGCGCCGGTGGGGGTGTTCTTCTCGTTGCAGGTCAGGACGCGCAGGGTGCGGCCGTTGACGCCGCCCTTGGAGTTCACCCAGCGCTCGTACGCCCGGGCCATGGCGGGCATTCCGGGCATGTTGGTCGCGGCGGTGCCTTCGGGGGCGAAGGTCATGACGGTGAGGGTGTCGCCCGAGCCCCCGGAGCCCCCGGAGCCCCCGGGTATCACCCCGCACCCGGCGACGAGACACGCGCCCATCGCTGCGGCGAGGAGGGTGCGGGAGAGGGTTGCTGCGCGGCGCCAATCGGTCATGTCCATGCACCATTCCGCCCCACGGGGAACTGAAGTGTGAGGTGTACACAACATTCGGTGACGTCCAGGTGAATTGCCGGGGAAGGTGCGGGTCCCCCGGCGCCACGGGCGCCTCAAGATCGCGCCGGACGGGAACGTACGATCGAAAGCGTGACATTCGCCCAAGGTTCGAAGAACTCTTCCCGCCACGGCGGCCGCTCCTCCACCATGGGCGGCATGCCCCTCAACGACATGCCGTGGTGGCGCTGGCGCAGCAACGTGCGCTCGGCGCTGCACATGCTCTCCGACCCCGTCTTCCACGAAGAGGTCTGGCTCGCCGGCACCGACGGGTACGGGGACGTCACCGACGCCGTGTACCGGCTGGTGGAGGACACCTGGCTCGACAGCTGGTCGGCCGAGAAGTACGTCGGCACGATCCTGCGGGACTCCCAGGAGGCGGCCGTCGTCGACCTCGCCGTGCTGCGGGTGCTGCGGATCATGCACCAGGTCGGTTCCGACGCACCCGTCTCCGCCTACCTGGAGCACCACGCGTGGCCCGAGGCGGTGCGCGCCGCGCGCGAGGCACACGTACGGCTGGCCACGGCGGACGGGGACGACCCCGACGAGCGGCCGCGGTCGCTGGAGCTGCTGAGGATCCTGACCCGCACGGTGTGAAAGGCTGTCGGGTCATGAGCGACCCGCAGCCCGAGGCCCCGGCCCAGCCCCTCCAGCAGTACGTCCTGACCGTGTCCTGCCCCGACAGGCAGGGCATCGTGCACGCCGTGTCGAGCTACCTCTTCATGACCGGCTGCAACATCGTGGACAGCCAGCAGTTCGGAGACCGGGGGACCGGGCTCTTCTTCATGCGGGTGCACTTCGAGGCCGAGCCCGCGGTGACCGTGGACAAGCTGCGCGCCAGCTTCGCCGCGATCGGGGACTCCTTCCGGATGGACTGGCAGATCCACCGCTCCGACGAGCGCATGCGGATCGTGCTGATGGTGTCGAAGTTCGGCCACTGCCTGAACGACCTGCTGTTCCGCTCCAGCATCGGCGCCCTGCCGGTGGAGATCGCGGCCGTGGTCTCCAACCACACCGACTTCGCGGAACTGGTCGGTTCGTACGACCTGCCGTTCGTGCACATCCCGGTGACGAAGGACACGAAGGCGGCCGCCGAGGCGGAGCTGCTGGAGCTGGTGCGGACGGAGAACGTCGAGCTGGTGGTCCTCGCCCGCTACATGCAGGTGCTGTCGGACACGCTGTGCAAGGAGCTGAGCGGGCGGATCATCAACATCCACCACTCGTTCCTGCCGAGCTTCAAGGGCGCGAAGCCGTATCACCAGGCGCACGCGCGCGGGGTGAAGCTGATCGGCGCGACCGCCCACTACGTCACCGCCGACCTGGACGAGGGTCCGATCATCGAGCAGGAGGTCGAGCGGGTGGGCCACGAGGTGACCCCGGACCAGCTGGTCGCGATCGGGCGGGACGTGGAGTGCCAGGCGCTGGCGCGCGCGGTGAAGTGGCACAGCGAGCACCGGGTGCTGCTGAACGGCGCGCGCACGGTGGTCTTCGCCTAGCCGCTGCCGTTGCCGTTCCCGGTGGGGCCACCGGGGCCGCCGCCGTGCGGGCTGCCCCCGGGCAGGGGGAGGGGCGGGGCCGCGGGACCCCGCCGTCGGCCTCCCGGCCCTGCCGCGGGCGTCAGGCGTCCGGGGCCTCCACGCCGCAGTACGAGGCGAACGCCGCCAGGATCTCGTCCTCCGAGATGCGGCCGTCGCCGTCCGTGTCCAGGGCCGCCGCCACCTGCGCGGCCTGCTCCGGAGGCGTGCCGAGCACGGTCAGCACCCGCGCCGTGGCCGGTGGCGTCGCTCCGGCGCCCGCCGTGTCCGCGACCGCGATCACGGCCCGCAGGAACGGCCGCGCGATCTCCGCGAACCGCTGGGGGCTGTCCCGCAGGCGCTTCGCCGCGCCGGTGATGAACTCCTCGCGGGACACCCGCTGGTCACCGTCGACGTCCGCGATGCCCGCCATGCCCTGCCAGAACGCCTCGGCGCCGGCGAAGACGGCCTGGCCCTTGTCGGAGCGTGCGGTGGTACCGAATTCGGTCAGTACGGCCTTCGCGGCCGCGCTGAAGTCCTCCCGGTCGATATAGCCGGACCCGTCCTGGTCGAAGGTGGCGAATCGGGCGGCGATCTTGCGCTCGTATTCTGCGCTGTCCATGTTCGGCGTTCCGCCTTCACGTGTGCGGTGGGGTTCAGATCAAGACAATGCAGGAGCGTACGGCCTACGTGGCCTGCGCGTTAAGCGAAGCGGTCAAGGAGGTGGCGACATCGAACCCGCGCACGGGGAGCGCGACGGGGCGCGTACGCCTGTACCCATGTGCCCATGCTCGTACCAGCGTTCCCGCCGTGCCGCGCCTTTATCACGCACAGCGCATTTTCGGGGCGGGCTTCCCCCAAAACAGGCGCACAACGCCATGTGCCCACTACATTCGATGCGTCGACACACGGCTGGGGGCACTATGCCGAAGGACGCACCACCGCGCTGGGACCGCCGCATGCAGCAGCGCCTCGCCCGCGGTGAGGCCGCCGCGCTCGGGGAGCTGTACGACCGCTTCGCCTCGCTCGTGCACAGCCTGGCGCACCGGGTGCTCGGTGAGGAGAAGGCCGCGGACCGGATCACCCGCGAGGTCTTCGGCTACATCTGGGAGAACCCGGACGCCTACGACCCCAAGGAGGGTTCCATGCGGTCCTGGGTCGCCCGGATCGCCCAGAGCCAGGCCGTGGACCGGCTGCGCCAGGCCGAACGGGGCCGCGGCTCGCACGAGGAACTGGAGCAGAAGGTGCGCAGTGCCAGCGCCGCGGCCCGTGCCGACTTCATCGTCACCTCCATGCCCGCGCCGCTGCGCGCCGCGCTGGAACTCGCGTACTTCAAGCGGCGCGACTACCGCCAGGCCGCCGCCGACCTCCAGATCACCGAGGACGAGGCACGCCGCCGGCTGCGGCTGGGGCTGCAACTGCTGTCGACCGCCAACACCCTCCCGCTGGAGGACACCACCCCTCCCGGATACGGCCCCCACAGCTATGGAACGCCCCGATGACCGGCCCCGCCGAGCGTCCCGACGACGGCTACGAGCGGCCGGCGGGCCCCGCCCGGATACCGGGCCCGCGCGGCCCCGCCGACGACCTGGACCCGTGGTGCGCGCCCGGGCCGGCGGAGCGGGCCGTGCCCTCCGTGCCGCCGGATTCGGCCGGGCCGCCGGTGCCGTCGGAGCCGTCCGTGCCGCCCGATTCCGCCGGGGCGCCCGAGCCGCCGTCCGCGGGGCCGCGCTGTGAGGCGGGGTACGTCCGGCCCTCGCACGCCGTGCTGAAGTCCCTGCTCGGGGCGTGGGCGCTGGCCGCGTGCTCGGCGGAGGAGACGCACGCGGTGGAGGAGCACCTCACCGAGTGCGCGCCGTGCGCGGAGGAGGCGCTGCGGCTGCGGGACGCGGTGGGCCTGCTGCACCCGGAGGAGACCCTCGACCTGAAGCCGCTGCTGCGGTCGCGGGTGCTGGAGGACTGCCTCGGCAAGCGGCCCGCGCGCATACCGGTGCCGGTGTGGGCGAGCCCGTACGACACCGAGACGGCGCGGCTCGACGCGCTGCTCCAGGACTTCGGGGACTCGGAATGGCACACCCCGGTACGGCTCAAGTGGTTCGAGGACGAGGAACGGCGCTCCCAGCGGACCACGGTGGCGGGGGTGATCGGTCACCTGATGACGGTGGACGGCATGGTCGCGACGGCCCTGGGCCTGGACGACCCGCTGGGGCCGGACGCGCCGCCGGGCGCCGATCCGGCCGCGCGGACGGAGTACTTCTGGGAAGCGTCGGGGCACCCGACCACCCGGAAGGTCCGCGACCCGTGGCGGGAACAGGGGCACACCCTGGTCCGTACGGTGTCCTTCGCCGGCGGGGGCGTCGCCGAACTGGCCGTCGACTACGGGGCCTTCGCGCTGCCGCTCGGGGACGCGTTCCTGGAGCGGGCCTTCGAGTGCTGGGTCCACGCGTGGGACATCGCGGAGGCGGTGGACTACCCGTACGGGGCGCCGTCCGGGCCGCACCTGAACCGCATGATCGACCTGGCGGCCCGGCTGCTGCCGGGGGCGCTGGCGCAGCGCCGCAGGGCCGGGCTGGCCGGGCCGGCGCGCGGCCTGGTCGAGGCGGGGGCGCCGGGGCGGACGCTGCACCTGGAGATCGAGGGCGCGGGCGGTGGCGGCTGGGACATCGCGCTGGACTCGCCGGCCGCGAAGCCGTCGGCGGAGCGGACGGTGGCGGAGATCGCGCTGGACGGGGTCGAGTTCTGCCAGTTGGCCGCGGGCCATATTCCGCCGGAGGAGGCGGCCGCGGGGCAGCACGGTGACCGGGAGGCGATCCGGGACGTGCTGTTCGCGGCGGCGTCGCTGAGCCGGCTGTAGCCTCCCGGCGGGGTGGCGGGGTGGCGGGGCTGCCGGGGGCACGGTGCGGGTTCCTGGCGGCGCTGGGGCTGGGGCGCGGCGCGGTGGGCCGGGGTGGGCCGGTGCCTCGTGCCGTCCTCGGTCCTGGCCCCGTCCCTGGTCTCCGTCCTGGCCCGTTCCGGTCTTGGCCCCCGTGCCGTTCCCGGTCCTGTGCCCCCCGGGAGGGGTCAGGCGTAGCGTTCGCGTAGGCGGTATTTGAGGACTTTGCGGAGGGCCTCGTTGCGGGGGAGGGATTCCAGGAGTTCCAGTTGTTCGGGGAGCTTGTGGGGGGCCAGGCCCTGTGCGCGGAGGTGTGCGGTGAGTTGCGGGAGGGTCAGCGGGGCGGCTCCCGGGGGTTGTTCCACGACCGCGCAGACGCGTTCGCCGCGTGCCGGGTCGGGGAGGCCGATGACCGCCACGTCCGCGACGCCGGGGAGCTGGTGCAGGAGGTCCTCGATCTCCTTCGCCGAGATGTTCTCGCCCTTGCGGATGATGACGTCCTTGCTGCGGCCGGTGAGCACCAGGTAGCCGTCCCCGGTGAGGTGGCCGAGGTCGCCGGTGATCAGGTAGCCGTCGGCGTCGAAGACCTCCGCGGACTGCTCCCGGTCGAGGTACCCGTGGCAGACCGCCTCGCCCTTGAGGCGGACCTCGCCGTCCGTGCCGGGGGGCAGCGGGGTGCCGTCGGGGGCGGTGACGCGGATGGACATGCCCGCCGGGGGGCGGCCCTCGGTGGTGGCCAGGTGGTCCGCCGTGTCGTCCGGGGCCCCCATGGTGATCATCGGGACCTCGGTCATGCCGTAGCCGTGGGTCAGCTGGCAGCCCATCTCGCGTACGACCGCGTGGTAGATCTCCGGCGGCTTGGGGGCGCCGCCGCCGGCGAGGAGGCGGAGGGTGGGGATGAGTCTGGTCCCGGGGTCCTTGCGCTGTTCCGTGAGGAACATGGAGTAGAAGGCCGTGGAGCCGCCGGCGACCGTGACGCCGTGGCGGCGGTAGCCGGCGAGCGCGTCCGGCATGGCGAACTTCTCGAAGAGGACGGCCGGGAAGCCGTAGAGCAGCAGCATGACGGTGTAGTCGGGCCCGGCTATGTGCGCGAACGGGAAGGCCATCGAGCCGACGTCGGCCGGGCTCAGGTGCAGGGCGTGGGCGAGGCAGGAGCCGCCCGCGATCAGGGACCGGTCGGTGTGCAGGACGCCCTTGGGGTCGGAGGTGGTGCCCGACGTCCAGTAGATCCAGCGGACGTCGGTGCCGGAGGCGGGCGGCGGGGGCAGGACGCCGGGGTCGCCGTCCGGGAGGTCCTCGTACGCCTCGAAGACCCCGCGGGCGCCGAGCCGCTCGGCCATCGCCGGGTAGTCGTGGCCGCGCCACCGGCCCGGTACGGCGAAGAACTCGGCCTTGGACTCGCGGAGCGCGAAGCCGACCTCCCGGTCCCGGTAGAAGGGGATGACCGGGGACTGCACGGCTCCGATCCGGGCGAGGGCGACCGAGAGCAGCACGGTCTCGATGCGGGTGGGGAGCTGCCAGGCGACGACGGTGCCGGGGCGCACACCCATGCCGTACAGGCCGGCGGCGACGCGTTCGGAGCGGTGGCGGAGTTCGCCGAAGGTCAGCCGGCGGTCGTCGGCGGGGTCCTCGGCGGCCTCGATGAGGACGGTGGTGTGCGGGGTGAGCGCGGCCCGGCGGGCGATCAGCTCCCACAGGGTGCGGGACCGGCTCAGTTCTGTCGCGGTGTCCGGCATCCCAGACCTCCCTTAACTGACGGATAGTCAGATCCAGCGGAGAGCGTAGAGCTCCGGCGCTTGTCGGTCCAGGGGTGGCGGGGCTAGCTTGTTTCTGACGATCCATCAGATTGGGGAGACCTGTGGAACTGCCTCGGATCATCAGCGTCGACGACCACGTGATCGAGCCCGCGCACCTGTTCGATGTCTGGCTGCCCGCCAAGTACCGCGACCGCGGCCCCAAGCCGCTCACCGCCGGCATCGGCGAGCTGCAGTACACGGGCGGCAAGTACGTCATCTCCATGGACCCCGACGGCCCGCCGACCGACTGGTGGATCTATGAGGACCTGAAGTTCCCGTACAAGCGCAACATCGCCGCCGTCGGCTTCGACCGCGACGACATGACCCTGGAGGGGATCACCCGCGAGGAGATGCGGCGCGGCTGCTGGGACCCCAAGGCGCGGCTGCTCGACATGGACCTGAACCACGTCGAGGGCTCGCTGTGCTTCCCGACCTTCCCGCGCTTTTGCGGGCAGACCTTCGCCGAGGCCCACGACAAGGAGGTGGCGCTCGCCTGCGTGCGCGCCTACAACGACTGGATGGTCGAGGAGTGGTGCGGCGACAGCGGCGGCCGGCTGATCCCGCTGTGCATCATCCCGCTGTGGGACATCGGCCTCGCGGTCGCCGAGATCCGGCGCAACGCGGCCCGCGGCGTGCGGGCGGTGACCTTCTCCGAGATCCCGACCCACCTCGGGCTGCCATCGATCCACTCCGGCTACTGGGACCCCTTCTTCGCCGTCTGCCAGGAGACCGGCACGGTGGTCAACATGCACATCGGGTCCAGCTCCCAGATGCCCGCCGCCTCCCCGGACGCGCCGCCCGCCGTCCAGGCCGCGCTCAGCTTCAACAACGCGATGGCCTCGATGATGGACTTCCTGTTCAGCGGCGTGCTGGTGAAGTTCCCGACGCTCAAGCTCGCCTACAGCGAAGGCCAGATGGGCTGGATCCCGTACGCCCTGGAGCGCGCCGACGACGTCTGGCGGGAGCACCGGGCCTGGGGCGGGGTCCGGGACCTGATCCCCGAGCCGCCGTCCACCTACTACTACCGACAGATCTTCTGCTGCTTCTTCCGCGACAAGCACGGCATCGCCTCGCTGGACGTGGTCGGCCGGGACAACGCCACCTTCGAGACCGACTATCCGCACGTCGACTCGACCTTCCCGCACACCAGGGAGGTCGCCCTCGACCACGTGAAGGGCCTCGACGAGGAGACCGTCTACAAGCTGATGCGCGGCAACGCCATCCGCATGCTCGGCCTCGACCTGGACCGCTGATGGACCTGACCTACACCGAGGAGGAGCAGGAGTTCCGGGCCCGGCTGCGCGCCTGGCTCGCCGTCGTGCTGCCCGGGCTGCCCGCCAGGCCGTCCCCGGACGACTGGCCGGGCCGCCGCGCCTACGACGCGGGCTGGCAGCGCCGGCTGTACGACGCCGGGTACGCGGGCCTGCACTGGCCGCTCGACGCCGGGGGCCGCGGGGCCACGCCGACCCAGCACCTGATCTTCCTGGAGGAGACCGAGCGCGCGGGCGCCCCGTACGTCGGCGCGAACTTCGTCGGCCTGCTGCACGCCGGCCCGACCATCGCCGCCGAGGGCACGCCGGAGCAGCGGGCGCGCTGGCTGCCGCCGGTGCTGCGGGGCGACGAGGTGTGGTGCCAGGGGTTCAGCGAGCCGGACGCGGGCTCCGACCTGGCGTCCCTGCGCACGCGCGCGGTCCGGGACGGCGACGCGTACGTCGTCACCGGCTCGAAGGTGTGGACCTCGCACGCCGAGGTGGCCGACTGGTGCGAGCTGCTGGTGCGCACGGACCCGGACGCCCCCAAGCACCGCGGGATCTCCTGGCTGGCCATGCCGATGGACGCGCCCGGGGTGACGGTGCGGCCGCTGCGGACGCTGGCGGGGTCCACCGAGTTCGCGGAGGTGTTCCTCGACGAGGTGCGGGTCCCGGTCGCCAACCGGGTCGGCGCGCAGAACGACGGCTGGCGGGTCACCATGGTCACGCTCTCCTTCGAGCGGGGCACCGCCTTCGTGGGCGAGGTCGTCGCCTGCCGCCGGACCCTGGGCGAGCTGGCCCGCCGGGCCAAGGAGAACGGCAGCTGGGACGATCCGGTGCTGCGGCGCCGGATGGGCCGGCTGTACGGGGAGTTCGGCGCGCTGTGGCGGCTCACGCAGTGGAACGTCAGCGAGGCGGAGCGCAGCGGCGGGGTCCCCGGCACCGGCGGCTCCGTCTTCAAGCTCGCGTACTCGCACGCGCGCCAGGAGCTGTACGACACGGCCGCGCAGGTGCTGGGCGCCGGGTCCCTCGTACTGGACGAGGAGTGGACGCTGGACCGCCTCTCGTCGCTCTCGTACACGATCGCGGCGGGCACCTCGCAGATCCAGCGCAACATCGTCGCCGAGCGCATCCTCGGCCTTCCGAAGGGCCGGTGAGGGGCGTGCACTTCCAGCCGACCGAGGACCAGGAGGCGCTGCGCGCGGGCGTACGGGACCTCCTGGCGGGACGGTACGGGCGCGAGGCGCTGCGGGCGTCGGTGGCCGGCGCGGAATCGCCCGGCGGGGCGGTGGTGGACCGGGGGCTGTGGCGGGAGCTCGGCGAGGCCGGGTTCTTCGCGCTGCGGCTCCCGGAGGCCGAGGGCGGGGTCGGGCTCGGGCTGCCGGAGGCGGTGCTCGTGTTCGAGGAGGCCGGGCGGGCCCTGCTGCCGGGGCCGCTGGTGGCCACGCACCTGGCCGCCGGGGTGGTCCCGGGGGCCGCGGCGGGGAAGGCCGTGGTCACCGCCTTCGACCTGGGCGGGGACCTGGTGGCGTACCTGGGGGAGGCGGACGCCGTCCTGGGCGCCTCCGGGGAGCCGGTGCCCTCCGGGGAGCCGGTCCGCTCGGTGGATCCGCTGACGCCGCTGCACCGGGTGGCGGCGTACGGGGACGTCTCGGAGTACCGCGCGACGGGGACGCTGCTGACGGCGGCGCTCCAGGTCGGCAGCGCCCTGCGGACGCTGGAGCTGGCCGTGCGGTACGCGGCGCAGCGGGAGCAGTTCGGGCAGCCGGTCGGGGCGTTCCAGGCGGTCAAACACCTGTGCGCGCGGATGCTGGTGCGGGCGGAGGTGGCCCGTACGGCGCTCTACGCGGCGGCGGTGACGGCCGACCCCGGGGAGATCGCGGCGGCCGGGCTCCTCGCGGACGAGGCGGCGGTGGCGGGCGCCCGGGACTGCCTCCAGGTGTACGGGGGGATGGGCTTCACCTGGGAGGCGGACGTGCACCTGCACCTGAAGCGGGCGTGGGTGCGGGCCGGGCAGTGGGGGACGGCGGCGCAGGCGGAGGAGCTGCTGGCGGAGGAGCTGCTGGCCTCGGGGTCGTAGCGCGCTGTGACCGAACGGCGCACGGAAAGCACCGGGAGTACACGGTGAGTGCGCGGGGCAGGCGCGGGACGACGGAAGAAGGAACGGGAGGGACGGGGTGGGACGCATGTCCGATTACAGAGAGTTGATATCGGTTCGTGTCCTTCGCCCGACTCATTACGGCCCGGAGTCGGGGGCCTGCTCCGGTACGCTCCCACGAATGCGAGCGGTTGAGCGGCGCGGGCGTCGCACAGTATGCACCACGCCTACTCCTTCGCGCGGGAATATGCCCGAAGCGCTTGTTGTGGTGACTGTACGTCAACCATGCTGCTCCGCAAGGGGATCACACTGGGTGATCCCGTCCTGTCGCGAGGCGAAGTGTCCGCCGGTTCGGATGGTGTGAGCGGTGCAGGTGCTTCAGGTTCAGCTGGAGGTAGGACCCGATCCCGCCGAGGTCGGCCGGGCGCGCCGGTGGGCCCGCTCCCGGCTGGCGGGCTCGGGCATAGGGGACGACGAGCCGCTCGCGGAGACGCTGATCCTGCTGATCTCCGAGCTGGTGACGAACGCGGTCGTGCACACGGGCTGTCCGGCCGTGCTGCGGATGCTCTTCGGCGAGCCGGGGGTACGGGTCGAGGTCGCCGACGCGAGCGACCGGGCCCCCGCGCCCCGGCAGGCCGCCGGCGACGACACGGGCGGGCGGGGCCTGGAACTGGTGGACGGCCTGGCGGACCGCTGGGGCTGGCAGCGGGAGGGCGCGGGCAAACGGATCTGGTGCGAGATCGACCGCGCGGAGAAGGCGGCGGCGGACTGCGCGTCGGACGGGCCGCCGGAGGATCACCCCTCCGGGCGGGAACCGCGCGTGTACCTCTAACGAGGTGTTGACGATCCGTCACATTGTGATCACCCTGGTGGGGAGCGATTCGACGCGAGGGGACGCCAAGGACGGGCCTTGACGAGTGCGGGTCGCGGGGTGGCGGCTGCCGTGCCGCGCTCGGGGCGTGCACGCGCGCCGCCGCCACCCGTGGGACTCCGGAGGGCTCAGCCGTCGGTGCAGATCACGTCGTACGGACGGCCGATCCCCATGGTCAGCTTGATGGGATCCGTGGTGCCGGAGGGGCACTCGGACTGCGTCTTGACGAGACCGAGGACCTTCTGGGCGCCCGAGCCGCCGCAGGCGACCTCCTTGGCCTGGGAGGTCACGCAGTCGCCCTGCACCAGCTGGCCGCCGCCCGCGCCCGCGTCGCCGGGGTGGTCGGCGGACAGGTTGCGGCCGCAGACGGTGTTGGTGGGGATGCCGCTCGACGTGCCGCCCCCGTAGGAGATGCTCACCTGGATCATCAGGTCGGTGCCGGGCGGGCACTGGATCGCGCCGGGGAGGATGCTGGCCTCCTTGATGTCGATGGCCTTGAAGGAGGCGCCGGTGGCGCCGCAGTCCTGCCGCTTGTACCCGTCGGGGGCCTTGGCGGGGTCGGGGCCGCCGCAGTCGCCGACCTTCCACGCGCTGGAGGTGTCGGAGGAGGACTCGGGCGACCCGGGGTCCTTGGCGGTGGCCTTGGCGGACGGGGACGCCGTGGCGGAGGCGGATCCCGACGGCTTGCCGTCGTCCCCGCGGACCGACTGCAGGACGAAGTAGCCGCCGACGATGATCACGGCGAGGACGATGACGGTGGCGACGGTGCCGCCCGAACGGCGGCTGGGGGCGGGGGGCGGCGGTACCTGGTACGGGTTGGTCATCGGGCTTCTCCTGCGGTGCTGGTGGTGGAGGCGGGGCGGGTCGCGCGTACGGTGACGCGTCATGTCCACCTCATGGTTCCACTGGGCCCGGCCCGCGCGTGGCCGGGGTGGTCGGGCGCGGCGGCGCCCGTCCCGCCCGCCCCGCCGGGCTCAGAGGACGGCCACCGGGGCCACCGGGGTGCCGACCGCGCCGACGAAGGGCTCGGGCATCGCGGAGAGCAGGAAGGCGTACCGGTTCTCTTCTGCACAGGCTGTGGACAACTTTTCGAGATTCCAGTTCTGGCCCTGGTGCATGCCCATCTCGACCAGGTCGAGCGCGTGGACGGGGAGCCAGAGGTCCTCGTTCTCCGGCGGGAAGATCTCGAAGGTCAGGGTGTCGTTCGCGACGGCGGCCACGTCCCGGGCGTGGAACCACTCCGGGGTGCGGATCGACAGGCCCGGGGACGGGAAGCCGTACCCGTGCCGGTCGCCCGCCAGGTAGACCTGGATCTGGCCGGTACGGACCAGGACGATGTCGCCCGCGCGGACGGTGACCCCGCCGAACTCCTCGGCCTCGGACAGGTCTTCTGGGGTCACCGCGTGCCCGCCCGGCAGCCGGTCCAGGCCCTTCGCGCGGGCCACGTCCAGCAGGACCCCACGCGAGACGATCGGCCCGGCCTTGTCGATGCCGCTGAACTCGGCGCGGCCGTGCGCGGTGATCGAGGAGGCCGGGCGGCCGTTGTAGATCCGCCCCGAGTGCGAGACGTGGGTGAGGGCGTCCCAGTGGGTGCCCGCCTGGAGGCCCATCGTCACCGCGTCGTCGCTGCAGGCCACCGTGCCGGGACCGAAGATCTCCTGGTTGATCTGCACCATCGTGTGGTGCGGGTTGATCCGGCCGGGGATCATGCCGACCTGGACGCCGTCCTCCTTCAGCGGCAGCGCCAGCGGGACGCGGCGGCCGCTGCGGATCTCGCCCGCGGCGGCCCGCACCACCTCGTCGGTGACGAGGTTCAGGGTGCCGATCTCGTCGTCGGCGCCCCATCGGCCCCAGTTGTTGACGCGCTTGGCGATGTCGTGGAACCCGGGCGGCAGGGACATGGACCTCATCAGCTCCTTGCGAAGGCGGTGAACGCGGACCCCGACTGGGGCTTGTGCAGGGGCATCCGGCTGCCCATAGAATCTAACGGTCCGTCAGAAAACGCGGGAAGGGGCCGGACGTGGGGAACTTCTTGGCAGGCAAGACCGTCGCCGTCACCGGCGCCGGCCGGGGCATCGGGCGGGCCGTGGCACTCGCCGCGGCTGCCGAGGGCGCCCGGGTCGTCGTCAACGACTACGGCGTGGGGATCGGGGGCGGCGAGCCCGCCAGCGAGATAGCCGAAGGCGTCGTGAAGGAGATCCTCGCCGCGGGCGGCGAGGCCGTCGCCGTCGCCGACGACGTCTCCACCATGGCGGGCGGCCAGCGCATCGTCGACACCGCGCTCGCCCGGTACGGACGCCTCGACGGCGTCGTGTGCGTCGCCGGGATCCTGCGCGAGCGGATGCTGTTCAACATGTCCGAGGAGGAGTGGGACCCGGTGGTCGCCACCCACCTCAAGGGCACCTTCACCGTCTTCCGCGCCGCCTCCGCCGTCATGCGACGGCAGGGATCGGGCACCCTGATCGGCTTCACCAGCGGCAACCACCAGGGCTCCGTCGCCCAGGCGAACTACAGCGCCGCCAAGGGCGGGATCATCTCCCTCGTCCGCTCCGCCGCCCTCGGACTCGCCAAGTACGGGGTCACGGCCAACGCCGTCGCCCCCGTCGCCCGTACCCGCATGTCGGCCAACGTGCCCATGGAGCTCAAGGAGATCGGCGAGCCCGAGGACGTCGCCGCGCTCGTGACCTACCTGCTCAGCGAACGGGCCGTGGCCACCGGCGGCGAGCGGATCACCGGGCAGGTCTACACGATCGCCGGCCCGAAGATCGCCGTCTGGGCGCAGCCGCGCGAGCTGCGCGCCGGCTACGCCGAGGGTTCCTGGACGCCCGAGAAGATCGCCGACTTCCTGCCCGGGACGGTCGGCACCGACCCGATGCCCATGCTGGCGCAACTGGAGGCCATGGCGAAGGCGGCGGCCGCCAAGGACCGCCCCAACGCGTAGGGAGCGCGATGGACTTCAGCTTCGGTACCGAGGACGAGGAACTGCGCGCCCGGGCCCGGGCCTGGCTCGCCGAGCACCTGACGGGCCCGTACGCGGGCGCGGTGGGCCTCGGCGGGCCGGGCAGCGAGCACGAGGGGGTCGCGCAGCGGCGCGCGTGGGAGCGCGAGCTGGGCCGCGGCGGCTGGATCGGGCAGGGCTGGGACGCCCCGGCCGGGGCCTACGGGCAGCAGCGGCTCTCCCTGACCGGGCAGGTGGTGTGGGCCGAGGAGTACGCGGCGCTGCGCGCCCCCGGCCGGGTCGGCCACATCGGGGAGAACCTCCTCGCGCCCACCCTCCTCGCCTACGGGTCCCGGGAGCAGCGGGACCGCTTCCTGCCGGCCATCGCGCGGGGCGAGGAACTGTGGTGCCAGGGCTACAGCGAGCCCGGCGCCGGCTCCGACCTCGCGGGCGTGCGCACCGCAGCGGTCCGCGACCCCGCCGACGGGCTGTACCGGGTCACCGGGCAGAAGATCTGGACCTCCCTGGCCCAGGACGCCGACTGGTGCTTCGTCCTCGCCCGCACCGAAGCCGGCTCGCGACGCCACCGGGGGCTGTCGTTCCTCCTCGTACGGATGGACCAGCCCGGCCGCGTCGAGGTCCGGCCGATCCGGCAGCTGTCGGGGACCTCGGAGTTCAACGAGGTGTTCTTCGACGGGGCCGTCGCGGCGGAGCTGGTCGGCGGGGAAGGCGACGGCTGGACGGTGGCCATGGGCCTGCTCGCCCTGGAACGGGGCGTGTCGACACTGGTCCAGCAGATCGGGTTCGCCGCCGAACTGGAGCGGGTCGTCGCCGCGTACGCCGCCTCCGCGCGGGCCGGGGATCCCGTCCTGCGCGAACGCCTCGTACGGCAGTGGGCGGAGCTGCGCACCATGCGGTGGAACGCCCTGCGCACCCTGGGCGCCGAGGGCGGGCCGGGGGCGCCGAGCGTGGCGAAGCTGCTGTGGGGCGGCTGGCACCGGCGGCTCGGGGAACTGGCGGTGGAGGTGCGGGGCGCGGCCGCCGCGGCGGGCCCGGGGGCCTGGGCGCCCGGCGTGCCGTACGAGCTCGGGCTCGACGAGGGGCAGCGCCTGTTCCTGTTCACCCGGGCCGACACCATCTACGGCGGCTCGGACGAGATCCAGCGGAACATCATCGCCGAGCGCGTGCTCGGCCTGCCTAAGGAGTCCAGGTGAGAGGCGTCGTGTTCGACGGCAAGCAGGCCCGGGTGGTCGACGACCTGGAGATACGCGATCCCGGGCCGGGGGAGGTGCTCGTCGCCATCGCGGCGGCCGGGCTCTGCCACAGCGACCTGTCGGTGATCGACGGGACCATCCCGTTCCCGCCGCCGGTGGTCCTGGGGCACGAGGGCGCGGGGATCGTGGAGGCGGTCGGCGCGGGTGTCACGCACGTGGTGCCCGGTGACCACGTGGCCCTGTCCACTCTGGCCAACTGCGGGGCGTGCGCGGACTGCGACCGGGGACGGCCCACGATGTGCCGCAAGGCCATCGGGATGCCGGGACAGCCCTTCTCCCGGGGCGGGCAGCCGCTGTTCCAGTTCGCCTCGAACTCCGCGTTCGCGGAGCGCACCCTCGTCCGGGCCGTGCAGGCCGTCAAGATCCCCGACGACATCCCGCTGACGTCGGCGGCCCTGATCGGCTGCGGGGTGCTGACGGGCGTCGGCGCGGTACTGAACCGGGCGAAGGTGGACCGCGGCGACTCCGTGGTCGTCATCGGCACCGGCGGCATCGGACTGAACGTCCTCCAGGGGGCGCGCATCGCCGGGGCCACGACCATCGTCGCGATCGACGCGAACCCGGCGAAGGAGGCGGTGGCCCGGCGGTTCGGGGCCACGCACTTCATCGACGCCTCTGCCGTGCCGGATTCCTCGGCGGCGGTCCGGGAGGTCCTGCCGACGGGAGCGGACCACGCCTTCGAGTGCGTGGGGAACGTGCAGCTGATCCGCCAGGCGATCGACCTGCTGGACCGGCACGGGCAGGCGGTTCTGCTCGGGGTGCCCGGCTTCAAGGAGGAGGCGTCCTTCCTCGTCTCGTCGATGTACCTGGACAAGACGGTCATGGGCTGCCGGTACGGCTCCTCCCGCCCCCAGCGCGACATCGCCCTGTACGCCGAGCTGTACCGGCAGGGCCGGCTGCTGCTGGACGAGCTGGTCACCGAGGTCTACCCGGTGGAGGACTTCGCGAAGGCGGCGGACGACGCGCATCACGGGCGGGTGGCGCGGGGGGTGCTGACCTTCTGAGCCGCCCGGAAACGGGTCGGCTCCCCCGCCGGCGGGTTCGCACCCGTCGGCGGAGGAGCCGTGAACCGTGAACCGTGTCACCGTCAGTCGAGGACGTCCGGGATCGGGTCGGTGTTGCCGCGTTGCAGTGCCGCTCCGGAGCCGGCGGCGGAACCGAGCGACCAGTCCATGAGCTTCATCGCGTCCGCGTAGCGCTCCTCGTCGTTCAGCAGGACACCGATGACGGTCTTGCCGTTGCGGGTGCCGGAGAAGACGATGCACTTGCCCGCGGCCGTGCCGGTGCCGGTCTTGACGCCGATGGCACCGGGGTAGGCGTAGCCGGTGGGACGCTCCCGGATCAGCAGGTTGCTGTTGCCCCAGGTGGCGTCGGTGGAGGTGCCGCCGGTGCTGTAGGTCGTGGCCTTCACGAGCTGCGGGAAGACCTTGCCCTTCATGGCGTACTTGGTGAGCTTCGCCAGGTCGCGCGGGGTCGTCAGGTTCTTTCCGGTCGGCGAGATGCCGTCGAAGGAGTCGTAGGTGGTCTTGGTCATGCCCAGGGACTTCGCCTTGGCGTTCATCTGCGCGATGAAGTCCGCGGTGCGGGCCGACGTGGTCGCGCCCTTGCCGAAGGCGTCCGCGAGCGCGTAGGCGGCGTCGCAGCCCGACGGGAGCATCAGCCCGTACAGCAGCTGGCGGACCGTCGGGGTGGCGCCCACCTTCAGGTGGGCCGTGCTCCCGCCCTCACGGACGACGTAGTCCGCGTACTCCTGCTTGATGGTGACCTTCTTGTTGAGGTCCACACCAGGAGTCCGCAGCACCACCTGAGCGGTCATGATCTTGGTGGTACTCGCGCCCTGGCGCTGGGTGTTGGGGGCCTTGCTGGTGAGCGTGGCCCCGGTGCTGCCGTCGATCAGGATCGCGCCGGCGGCCGTGGTGGGGGGTGCGGCTACCGGAGCCGCCGTCGAGACCGGCGAGGCGGCGACCAGGAGGGCCCCGGTGGCTACCGTGACGGCGACCGCGCCGCGGGTGCGGCGCATGAGGTTCAATATCAAGTCAAATCCCCGCGTATCCGAAGAATTTCCGAAGGGGAGGGACCTTGAGGTGTCCCTGCCCTTCCGGGAGCTTACGGAGCGGAGGCCCGGAGGAACATCGGGGAGCGGGGTCAAAGCCCTTTCGGGGCCCTTTCGGGGCCCGTTCGGTCGGCTTCGGGGCGGGGCCCGGGGGTGGCCTCGGGGTGGTCCCGAGGTGGCCCGGTCAGTCGCTGAAGCGGCCGAAGCGGCCCTTGTGGAAGAGCAGCGGAGCGCCCTCACCGGCGGCCCCCATGGCCTCGACGCGGCCCACGACGATCAGGTGGTCGCCGCCGGTGTGGACGGCGTGGATCCGGCAGTCGATCCAGGCGGGCACGGCGTCCAACTGAGGCGACCCGGTGACCGGGGCGGGCTGGTGGGCGACCCCGGCGAACTTGTCGGCGCCGCTGACGGCGAAGGAGCGGCACAGCGCGCCCTGTTCGGCGCCGAGGATGTTCACGCAGAACACCCCGGCGCGGGCGATCCGCGGCCAGGTGGTCGACGTACGGGCCACCATGAAGGTGACCAGCGGCGGGTCGAGCGACAGCGAGGCGAAGGACTGGCAGGCGAAGCCGGCCGGGCCGCCCCCGGCGCCGGTGCCGTCCTTGCTGCCGTCGCCGCTGTCGTCCCCGTCCTCGACGGCCGGGGCCGTGATGACGGTGACGCCGCTGGCGAAGTTCCCCAGGACGGCGCGGAACTCGGCGGGGCTCACCGGCGCGCGCTCGTCCGCCCGGACCGCGCGCAGCTCGGGGCGCGGGAGGGCGTCGACGGGCTCGGGCCCCGCGACCGGTCCGGTGGGGGCCGAGGTGGGGGAGCCGACTGACCTGAGGTATCGGACGACGGTGGCCGCCATCCCTGCATGTCCCATCACACGGTTGATTGAAGCTGACGGGCCGTCAGATGGGAAGGGGTGCGGGTCGGCCGGTCACCGCTGCCGGGCACGGGCGTCGGGCCCTTGCGGGCGCGCGGGGCCCGTGCGGGCGAGCCCCGGGCCGGGGGTGGGCCCCGCTGCGGGGGTGGGCCCGCCGGGACGGCGCCGGGCCGGCGGGCCCGTGGTGGGGTGCTCCGCCGGGGTGGCCCCGTGTGGGGGCGTTCCGTGGTGGTGTGACCTCCGGTTGGGGGCGTTCCGTGTGTGGGTGACCTCCGGGTGGGTCGGCTCCGTGTGGCCGCCGTACGGGTGAACACCTCGGCCCGGGGGCGGCCCGTACGCCCCTGCCGTCGCGGGGCTGGGCATCGTGGCAGCGACCGCGTCCGCGCACTCCCGGAGGACCCCCATGCTCGGCACCGACTTCCGTACCGGATCGCCCAACTGGCTCGACCTCGGCAGCCCCGACGTCCCGGCGGCCACCGCCTTCTACAGCGCCGTGTTCGGCTGGCGCTTCGCCCCGGCCGGCCCCGACACCGGCGGCTACGGCTTCTTCCAGGTCGACGGCAAGACCGTCGCCGCGATCGGGCAGCTCACCGAGGAGGGCGCCTCGTCCGCCTGGATGCTCCACTTCATGACACCCGACGTCCAGGCCACCGCCGCCGCGGTGCGGGAAGGCGGCGGAACCGTCCGGATGGAGCCGATGGACGTCATGGGGGAAGGCTGGCTGGGGCAGTTCACCGACCCGCAGGGCGCCCAGTTCGCGTGCTGGCAGCCCGGACGGACCGCGGGCTTCGACCTCGCCTCGGCCGACAACACGCTGGTGTGGGCGGAGCTTCACGTACCCGACCCGGTCGCGGACATCGGTTTCTACGCCGGGCTCTTCGGGTGGCGGCACGCCGAGATGGACGCGCCGGGCATGACCTACCGGGTGCTGAGCATCGCCGACGGGGACCAGGAGGACGGCTCCTTCGGCGGGGCCGCGCCGCTGGCGGACGGCGGCGCGGAGCAGGCGCGCTGGGTGCCGTACTTCAACGTGCCCGACGTCGACGCCAGCACCGGACTGGTGGAGCGCAACGGCGGGTCCGTGCTGATGCCGGGCGCGGACGTGCCGGAGGTCGGGCGGATCGCGTGGGTCGCGGACCCGGCGGGGGCGGTGTTCGCGCTGCTGAAGCCGGATCCGTCCCAGCGGTAGGGGGCGGGCGGGCCGGGCGGGCCGGGCGGGCCGGGGCCGGCCCGCTGCCGGACTGGTGGAGGACTGGTGCCGGCCCGGCCGGGCTACCGGCCCCGGTACGTGGGTGTGCGGCGCTCCACGAAGGAGGCGACGCCCTCGTTCGCGTCGGCCGTGGTCATGTTGATCTCCTGAGCGGCGGCCTCGGCGGCCAGCGCGGCCGCCCGGTCGCCGTCGAGGGAGGCGTTGACCAGCTGCTTGGTCAGGGCGAGGGCGCGGGTCGGGCCCTGCGCGAGGCGTTCCGCCCAGGCGCGGGCCGTCTTCTCCAGCTCGCCGGCCGGGACGACCTTGTTGACCAGGCCCAGGCGCTCGGCGTCGGCCGCCGGGAGGGCGTCGCCGAAGAACATCAGCTCCTTGGCCTTCTGCGGGCCGACGAGACGGGGCAGCAGGTACGCGCCGCCGCCGTCCGGGACCAGGCCGCGGCGGACGAACACCTCGATGAAGCGCGCCGGTTCGGCGGCGATCACGAGGTCGCAGGCGAGGGCGAGGTGGGCGCCGATGCCGGCGGCGGTGCCGTTGACGGCGGCGATGACGGGTTTCTCGCAGTCGAGGACCGCCGTGATCAGGCGTTGCGCGCCGAGCCGGATCATGCGGGCCACGTCGCCTGCGACGCGGTCGCCCGCGGGCGGGGCGCCGCGGAGGTCGGCGCCGGCGCAGAAGCCTTTGCCGGTGGCGGTGAGGACGACGGCCCGCACGGCGGGGTCGGCGGAGGCTTCGCCGAGCAGCGCGATGACGCGCTCGCGCTGGTCCCAGGTGACGGCGTTCATGGCCTCGGGGCGGTTGAGGGTGATCCAGGAGACGCCGTTGTCCGTGCGGTGGAGGATGTCGTCCGGGGGCGCGCTGCTCAAGGGGGACTCCCTTTGGGATGGGGCGGGTTCGGGTTCGGGGGGCGGGGTGGGGCCGGGCGGGGGTGGCCGGGGTCGGTGCCGGGGTGGAGGGTCGTCCGGGACTGCATGATTCATGGCGTTCGACTTCGCCGGGTTGTGCGGGCCCCCTCGCGCCACACATCACGTTTTACGTCCCGGCCAACCCCCCCCACCCCGTCCCCGCCCCCGGCTCGGGGGCCCTCCCGCCGACCGTTGGGTCTGTCCGGCTCGGGGTCGCCTGGTGGGGTCAGCGGCAGATGGCCAGGGCGTCCAGGGCTACCGCGCCCTGGCCGCGGGGGAGGACCATCAGGGGGTTGATGTCCAGTTCCGAGAGGTCGTCGCCCAGTTCCAGGGCCATCCGCTGGATCCGCAGGATCACCTCCACCAGGGCGTCCACGTCGGCCGGCGGAGCGCCCCGGACGCCCTCCAGCAGTGCGTGGCCGCGCAGTTCGGTGAGCATGTCGCGGGCCTGGTCCTCGCCGAAGGGCGGGACGCGGACCGCCGCGTCGTGCAGGACCTCCACCAGGACCCCGCCGAGGCCGACGGTGACGGTGGGGCCGAACAGGTCGTCCTGGGTGACGCCGACGACCATCTCCACGCCGCGTTCGATCATCTGGCAGACGAGGATGCCGTCCAGGGGGACGTCCTCGTAGCGGGCGATGTCCGTCAGCTCCCGGTACGCGTCGCGGATCTGGCTCGCGGAGGTGAGGGCGACCTTGACGAGGCCGAGTTCGGTCTTGTGGGCGAGCTGGGGGCCCGACGCCTTCATGACGACGGGGTAGCCGACCAGGCCGGCGGCCCGGACGGCCGCCGCCGCGCTCGTCACGAGCTGCTCCCGGGGGACCCGGATCCCGTACGCCCGCAGCAGTTGCTTCGCCGCGTGCTCGCTGAGCTGCTGGCCGGGCCGCATCAGGGCCTGGGCCTTGCGGAAGGAGGGGGAGGGCGTGCGGGGGGCCTCGTCGAAGGGGGAGCGGTAGGCGGCGGTGAAGCGGTGGTGGCCGAGGTAGGCGCGTACGGCGGTGATGCAGTTGCCGAAGGTGCGGAAGGTGGCCACGCGGGAGGAGCCGAGGAGGGTGGTGCGGTAGGCGTCCTCGGTGCCGACGGGGGAGCCCCAGATCACGCAGATCAGCTTGTCGGTGGCCTCGGCGGCGTCCACCAGGTCCTGGGCGAGCCGGTCGCTCATCGGCGGGAAGGGGCCGGTGATCGGACAGATCAGGACGCCGACGGACGGGTCGGCGAGGATCGCGTCGATGATCTTGCGGCCGCGCCAGTCGCCGACCGGGTGGCCGCCGTTGTCGACGGGGTTGGCGACGTTCAGGTACTCCGGTATCCACTGGTGGAGCTCGTCCTGCTTGGCCGCGTCGAGGGCGGGCAGCGTGAGGCCCGCCTCGGTGGCGAGGTCGGAGAAGTGGGCGCCGGTGCCGCCGGAGATGGAGTACACGACGACCCCGTCGGCCTGCGGCCTGCGGGCCCGGGCGAGCAGGGCGGCGGTGTCCTGGAGCTCGTCCAGGCCGTCGACGCGGATGACGCCGAACTGCCGCATGGCGGCGTCCACGACGGTGTCGGCGCCGGTCAGCTTCCCGGTGTGGGAGGCGGCCATCCGGGCGCCGGTCTCGGTGCGGCCGACCTTGACGGCCACGACGGGTACGCCGGCCCGCGCGGCCCGGTCGGCGGCGAGGAGGAAGGACCGGCCGTCCTTGAGGCCCTCGACGTAGCAGGCGATGGCCCCCACCTCGGGCTGCTCGGCGAAGTAGGAGATGAAGTCGGAGGTCTCCAGGTCCGCCTCGTTGCCGGTCGGCGCCCAGTGGGAGAGGCGGATGCCCAGTTCCTGGAGGGAGTAGACGGGACGCCCCTGGTGGCCGGACTGGGTGATGAGGGCGATGGCGGGCCCGTCGAGGTCCTGACGGAACTCCTCGAATGCGTTGAGGTTCGTGTTGGGGCCGAGCAGGCGCAGGCCCGAGCGCTGTACGGCGGCCGCCAGCCGGTCCTGGGCGGCGGCGCCCGCGTCGCCGGTCTCCGCGAAGCCGGAGGCGAAGGCGACGGCGAACTTCACCTTCGTCTCGGCGAGTTCCTCGATGACGGGGAGCGGGTCGGCGACGAGGAGGACGGCGAGGTCCACCTGTTCGGGCAGGTCGGCCACGGAGGCGTGGCAGGCGAGGCCGAACACGGCCGTCCGGGTCGGGTGGACGGGATGGAGCCGGGCGCCGACGCGCTCCGCCCAGGCGATGAGCTGGCGGGTGATCCCGGTGTTCGGTCTGCCCTCGGCGTCCGAGGCGCCGATGACGGCCACCGACTCGGGCCGGAAGAACCGGTCCAGGTCGGGGACATCGGAGTGCAGGGGCCGCCCGCTGACGTCCAGCGCGACCGCGTCCTCGGCGGACGGCGCCGCCGAGGAGTGGACGGCCGTCCTGGGGGTCTCCCCGCAGGCTTCGACACGTGCGCGGAAGTCGGTGGTGAGAGTGCCGTGAGTAGATCCAAGCATCGTTCCGCCCGCTCCTGCTCGATGAACCTCAATAACTGACGCGTAGTCAGATTACTGAACTGACGTGCCGTCAGGAACAGGGCTGCGCAGGAAAGTGGTGGAGGTGGTGTGTGGAACGGTGTCAGACGCCCTCGGACCGGGTCCAGAGTGCGGTTCAGGCCGAGGTGCCCGGTTCAGGCCGGGGTGCGCCGACGGCGCGGGGGTTCGGGTCCTGGTCCTGCGGGTCCGGTTCCGGCCGGAGTGCCGGCCCGGCTCAGGTCCGGGTGCGCAGGTGCCGGGCCACGGCCTTCGCGATCCGGTCGGCGTCCAGGGCCATTTCGCGCAGGGCTCCGCTGATGGGGTTGGTGAACCCGGTGAAGTACAGGCCGGGCGCTCCGTCCGGGGCGCGGCCGCCGCGCGTACGGGGCCTGCCGCGCTCGTCGAGCACGCCCAGGTGGCCGACCGTGCCCTCCAGGGCCCGCCGGTAGCCGGTGGCCGCGACGACCGCGTCCGGGGTGATCCGCGCGCCGTCGGCGAGCACGACCGCGGCGCCGTCGAAGGACTCCACGGCGGCGACCGGCTCGACCGCGCCCCGGCGGACCGCGTCGATCAGGCCGACGTCCTGTACGGGGATGGCCCCCTCCCGGACCCTGCTGTACAGGCCGGTGGCGGGGCGGGGGAGGCCGTACGCCGACAGGTCCGGGACGGAGGCCCTCGCGACGAGCGCGCCCAGCCGGTCGACGAGCCGCACGGGCAGCCGGCGTACGAGGATCCCCGTGCGCTGGGCCGGCCAGCCGGCGGTGGAGCGGCGCACGATGTGCGGGGCGGTGCGCACGGCGAGCCGTACGCGGGCGGCGCCGCCCTCGGCGAGGTCGACGGCTATCTCGGCGCCGGTGTTGCCGACGCCGACGACGAGGACGTCCTGCCCGGCGTACGGAGCGGGGTCGCGGTACTCGGCCGCGTGCAGCAGCCGCCCGGTGTAGCCGTCCCGGCCGGGCCAGGCGGGCACGTGGGGGGTGTGGTTGAAGCCGGTGGCGACGACCACGGCGGCGGCCGTGAGCACCCGGCCGCCGCTGGCGTGCAGGGTCCAGCCGCCCCCGTCCTCGTCGGCGGCGGGCTCGACGCGGGTCACCTCGACGCCGGTGACCAGCTCCAGCTCGTGGAACTCGGCGTACTTCTCCAGGTAGCGCACGACGTCCTCGCGCGAGACCCACCGCCCGAAGCGGCGCGGCATGGCCAGGCCGGGCAGGGCGGAGAGGCGGCGGGTGGTGTGCAGGTGGAGCCGGTCGTAGTGGCCCCGCCAGGAGGAGCCGACGGTGTCGGACCTCTCGACGACGACGGTACGGACCCCGCGGGCGCGCAGCGCGGCGGCGGCGGCGAGGCCGCCGGGGCCGGCGCCGATGACGTACACGGGAGTCGGCTGGGTGGTCATGTCGGGTGTTGTGGGGGGTCCGGGCATGAGGAGTGATCGTATCGCCACGCTGGGTTGATGGGTCTCGGACGAGGAGGGAATCGATTGCGGATCGATCACGGAAGGGGGTGGGCGTGACGCGAGGGGACGGCCGGGGCCTTGCGGGAACGCTCCGGATCCGCTGAACTGACGTACCGTCAGATATTGTGCTCGTCGTGGTGGAGGGGTGGAGGGCTGCCGATGCAGACCGTCTGGCTCAGTGGGGCCGAATGGCTCGCCGTGCTCCGGATAGGGCTCGGCCTGTGGTGGCTGGAGAGCTGGCGGCACAAGGACAAGAAGGGCTGGTTCGAGCGCGGGACCGGCATCGCGTGGGCCGCCGACGTCGCGGGCAAGCACCGCTGGGGGTTCGTGAAGGGCGGCTTCGAGAAGGTGGTGCGGCCTCGGCCGAAGGCGATGGCGTACCTCGTCGTCTACGCCGAACTCGCCCTCGGGCTGGGCCTGGTGCTCGGTCTCCTGACGCCGGTCGCCCTGGTCGGAGGGCTGCTGCTGAACCTGCTCTACCTGGTGCTGATGATCCACGACTGGGCCGAGCAGGGTCAGAACGCCATGATGGCGCTCATCTCCCTCGTCGCGCTCTTCGCCATGGGCTGGCAGACCTGGTCCCTCGACGCCGCCTTCGGGCTCTTCCTGTGACCGCCCGGTACGACCTCCCGGAGGCGGACGACTTCACCCGCCCCTACTGGGACGCGGCGGCCCAGGGGCGGCTGCTGCTGCGCCGCTGCGCGGACTGCGGGCGGGCGCACCACTACCCGCGCGAGTTCTGCCCGTTCTGCTGGGCCGGGGAGGACCGGGTGGCGTGGGAGGCGGCGAGCGGCCGCGCGACGCTCTACACCTGGTCGGTGGTGCACCGCAACGACCTCCCGCCGTTCGGGGAGCGGGTCCCGTACACGGCGGCCGTGGTCGACCTGGCGGAGGGGCCGCGGATGATGACGGAGGTCGTCGACTGCGAGGCGGCGGACCTGGCGGTCGGCATGCCGCTGACGGTGACCTTCCGCGAGGCGGCGGACGGGGTGGCGGTGGCGGTCTTCCGCCGGGCGGCGGCGGGGTAGGCGGGAGGCGGCTGCCGGTCGGTGCGGTCCGGGCGGTCGGGGCCGGTCCCGACCGCGGCCGTTACGGCCAGAGCAGCTCGCGGGTCCAGGCGCCGTTCGGGGTCTGGCGGTAGCGGAGGCGGGTGTGGCGGCGGGCGGCGTCGCCCTGGAAGAACTCGACCTCGACGGGGGCCAGGACGTACCGGGTCCATGTGGGCGCCGGAGCGTCCGGTTCGGCCCCGGCCCGCTCCCAGGCCGCCTCCGACGCCCGCACCAGCTCCTGCGTCGAGCCGAGGACCTCGCTCTGCCGGCCGGTCAGGGCGGCGGCCAGCGCGCCGCGCGAGCGGACCGCCAGATCCGCCCGGCTCTCCCGCGCGTCGCAGGCGGTGACCCGGCCCCGCAGCCGGATCTGGCGGGCCACGGCGGGCCAGTAGAACCCCAGCGCGGCGTCCGGGTGGCCGGCCAGCTGCTCGCCCTTCGCGCTGGTGGCGTGCGTGGCGAAGTGCCAGCCGCGGGCGTCGGCGTCGTGGAGCATCAGCGTCCGCACGTCGGGCCGGCCCTGCGCGTCGACCGTCGCCAGGCTCATCGTGTGCGGCTCCGGCTGCCCGGCCCCGGCGGCGTCCGTGAACCACTCCCGGAACAGCGGCAACGGCCCGGCGGGCGCGGCTGCGGGGTCGAACGCGGGAAGCGGACCGTCCCACACGCGCAGGGAGTGCAGGGTGGCACGGAACTCTTCGCTGCCGATCTCTCGCGTCATGGTCACAGGCTAGGGGGTGTCGTCAGAGTCGTTCCGTACGCCCGCAGGGCCGGGCGCGCTGCCGCGCAGGGGGCCCCGAATCTCCGCGTATCTCCTCGTACGGACGGCCCTTGGTCACGGTTTGGCCGAAAAGCATCCGCTACGGGCGTCCGTTCATATGATGTGCCTCCTTCGAACGGCTTCTGGTGGGGGTACCGATGGCTAGAGATGGAAGACGGCGTACGAACGGCCCGGTCCGGCGGGCGCTGGTCGCCCTGCTCGTGGCGGGCGTGGCGGTCGCCTGCGGACCGGCGGACGGCGGGGCTCCCGCCGTGACGCCTCCGCCGGTTTCCTCGGCCGCGGCCCCGACCGCGAGCCCGAGCCCCACACCCACGCCCACACCCACGCCCACGCCCACGCCCACGCCCGAGGCGGCGTCCCCGACGGCGGCCCCCGCCGCCGCCCCCGCGGCCGTACCGGGCCCCTCGCCCACCCGGGCGGCCGCCCCGCGCACCACGGCCCCGGCCGCCGACCCGAAGCCGCCCGCCACCAGCCAGGCGCCCCGGCCCGCGACGAAACCGGCGGTCCGGCCGACGACGCAGGCGCCGACCCGGCCGGTACCCGCCGACTGCGAGATCGTCTCCAACGCCGGCAACTGCTACAACGCCGGCCAGTTCTGCCGCAAGGCCGACCTGGGCCGGTCCACGCACGCGGGGAACGGGCGGCTGATCCACTGCCGCCAGGACGGCGGCCAGCCGCGCTGGCAGTACTGACGACACCCGCTAACGGCCCAGCAGGATCGTTCCCGAGGAGCAGAACCAGCCGCCCGTGCCCGAGGCCAGGGCGACCTCCGGCAGGCGGCCGCCGGCCTTCACGACCTGGCCGGCGCCCGCCTCGCCGCGCAGCTGGCGGACGGCCTCGACCAGCAGGAACAGTCCGCGCATGCCCGGATGGCAGGCGGAGAGGCCGCCGCCGTCGGTGTTGACCGGGAGTTCGCCGTCGCGCAGCAGGCGGCCCTTCTCGACGAAGGCGCCGCCCTCGCCCTTGGCGCAGAACCCGAGGTCCTCCAGGGTCACCAGGGTCATGTACGTGAACGCGTCGTAGATCTCGGCGAGGTCGACGTCCGCCGGGGTCAGGCCGGCCCGTTCGAAGGCCAGGCGGCCGGAGACCGCCGCGGGGGAGACGGTGAAGTCCTCCCACTCCGACATGGTGGTGTGCGAGACCGAGGCGCCCGCGCCCAGCACCCAGACGGGAGCCTTCGCGGTGTCCGGTACGTAGTCCTCCGCCGCCAGCAGCACCGCGCAGCCGCCGTCCGAGCGGATGCAGCAGTGCAGTTTGGTGAACGGGTCGGCGATCATCTCGCCGGACAGCACCTCGTCCACGGTGATGGGGTCGCGGAACATCGCGTCGGGGTTCGCGGCCGCGTTCGCCCGGGTCTGCACGGCCACCGAGGCGAGCTGCTCCAGCGTCGTGCCGTACTCGTGCATGTGACGGCGGGCGGCCATCGCGTACTTGGAGATCAGCGTGTGCCCGTACGGGACCTCGAACTGCAGCGGTCCCCGCGCCCCGAAGGAGAGGTTCGAGGTCCGGCGGCGGGCCTTGATGTCCGCGCGGGCGGTGGATCCGTAGACCAGCAGCACGGCGTTGGCGTGCCCGGCGGCGATGGCGTCCGCCGCGTGGGCCGCCATGACCTCCCAGGTGGAACCGCCGACCGAGGTGGAGTCGACCCAGGTGGGGCGCAGGCCCAGGTACTCGGCCACCTCGACCGGGGCGAGGGTGCCGAGGCCGGCCGAGGCGAAACCGTCGATGACGGAGCGGTCCAGTCCGGAGTCGGCCAGGGCGCGCCGGGCGGCCTGCGCGTGCAGGGCGTAGGGGGTGGGGCCGTCCACCCGCCCGCAGTCCGAGAGGGCGACACCGACGACCGCGACCCGGCGGCGCGGTGCGGGGGAGGGCAGGGGGCGGGGCTGTCCCGACGGTCCAGGCATGAGGAGACGGTATATCTGACGATGCGTCAGACGCTAGACCGCGAGCCGCCCGGACGCGGGCCCGGCGGGGGTGCGGACCTGGCGGGGGTGCGGACCTGGCGGGGGTGCCGGGCCACCGTCCCGGCGGGCCCCGGCCCGTCGGGCGACCGCCCCGCCCCGCCCTCCCCGCCGGCCGTGTGCGGCCCTCCCCGCCGGCCGTGTGCGGCCCGCCTCCCGGCCGCGTGCCGCCCCGCCTCCCGGCCCCGGGCGGCAACGCCCCGTCGTCCGCCCCCTGTGCATCTGGCCCCCGCCGCCCTAACATGACGGCCCGTCAGATACGGGGAGGAGCCCGACGATGGATGCCGCCTTCACCGCGGAGCAGGAAGAGATACGCCGCACCCTGCGCGAGATCCTGGGCAAACGCTGCGGCCCGGACGAGGTCAAGGCCGCCGTCCGTACCGCCGCCGGACACGACCGCGAGCTGTGGCAGCAGCTCGCCCAGCGGCTCGGGCTGCCCGGCCTCGCCGTCGCCGAGGAGTACGGCGGCGTCGGCTGTACCCCCGCCGACCTGGCCCTGGCCTGCGAGGAGGCCGGGCGGGTGCTGCTGCCCTCGCCGCTGTTCGCCACCGCCGGGCTCTGCGTACCGCTGATCACCGCGCTCGGCACCGGCGCCCAGCGCTCCGAGCTGCTCCCGGCGCTCGCGGCCGGCGGTCTGACGGCCGCCCTCGCCGTCCCCGGCCCGGTGCTCGCCACCGCCCTCGCGCTGACCGGCGACAACACCTCCGGCGAGTGGGCCGGCGGCGGCCGCGCGGGCGGGGTCCAGGCCCGCGCCGACGGCGACGGCTGGCGGCTGTACGGGGAGGCGGCCCAGGTGCTCGACGGCCACAGCGCGTCGGTGCTGCTGGTCGCCGCGCACACCGGGGGCTTCGCGCGCGCCCGCACGCTGCTGTTCCTCGTACGGGAGGACGCGCCCGGCCTCGTACGCGCGCGGCAGGCCGTGCTCGACGAGACCCGGCCGCAGGCCGCGATCCAGCTCCGGGACGTCCCCGCGCGGCTGCTCGGCGACGGGCGGGGGGAGGTGGACGTCGCGCGGGCCCTCGCCGCCACCGGGGCCACCGCCGCCGCCGTGCTCGCCGCCGAGGCGGTCGGCGCGGCCGGCCAGGCTCTCGCCCGGACCGTGGAGTACGTGCGCCGGCGCGAGCAGTTCGGCCGGGCGATCGGCTCCTTCCAGGCCGTCAAGCACCGGCTCGCCGACCTCTACGTCCAGACGCAGGCGGCCCGTTCGGCCGCCTACTACGCGGCGTGGGACCCGGCGCAGGGCGGACTCGCCCTCGCCCAGGCCCTGGAGGCCCTGCGCGTCACCGCGGGCGAGGCGATCCAGCTGCACGGCGGCATCGGCTTCACCTGGGAGCACGACGCACACCTGTACTTCAAGCGGGCGGCGTCCGACGAGCTGCTGTTCGGGCCGGTCCACCGGCTGCGGGCGCACGCCGCGCACCGGGCCGGCCTCTTCACCCCCTCCGCGGAAGCGGAATCCGAGAAGGAGAAGGTGGCCGTCTGATGGCCGTGAATCCCGGCGTCGGCGTCAAGCTGATGCGGAAGGTCTCCTCGACCAGGCTGTTCGCCAAGGTCGCGCCCCACTTCATCCCCGCCATGGACAAGGCGGTGCACAGGCTGACCCGCGGCAAGGTCATCCTGAGCGCCCGGATGCTGCCGGGCGTGATCCTCACCGCCAAGGGGGCCAGGACGGGCGTGCCGCGTTCCACCCCGCTGGCCTGCATGCCGGAGGACGGCGGGGCGGCCTGGCTGCTGATCGGCTCCAACTTCGGCCGGCCCGGGCACCCGGCGTGGACCGGAAACCTGCTCAAGCACCCGGACGCGGACGTGAGTTGGAAGGGCCAGGACATCGCGGTCCGGGCCCGGCTGCTGGAGGGGGAGGAACGGGCGGAGGCGTGGGCGGCCGCCCTGGTGTTCTGGCCGCCGTACGCGACGTACCAGGCGCGCATCGAGCGCGAGATCCGGTTGTTCCGCCTGGAGCGTCGCTGATCGCAGGCGTTGGGCGGCACGGGACCGCCCCGGGACGACGGACCCCGGAAGGGTCCGTCGTCACTTGGTCGGCTTCTTGCCCGTGATGCCGAGGTGGACGAGCAGGGCCAGGTTCGGCTTGAGTTCGGCCTGCTTGACGCCCCAGGTCTGGAACCCCTTCTGGTGCGAGGCGACCGCGGCCAGCATCGCGACCAGCGAGCCGGCCATCGCCGCGGGGCTGACGTCCTTGTCGACCTTGCCCTTGGCCTGGAGGTCCTTGACCGACTCCGTGAGGGAGTTGGTGACGGAGTTCAGGATCTTCATGCGGATCTTGTAGAAGCGCTTGTCGCCCTCGGCCGCGCCGAGGTCGACGACCCGCAGGATCGCGTCGTTGCGCCGCCAGAACTCCAGGAAGCCCTCGACCAGTTCCTCCGCCGCCGACCACCCGGCCTTGCCGACCCAGGTGCGGCCCTCGACGAGCGACGTCAACTGCGCGCCCTCGCTGGCCATGTGCTCGGCGATCTCCAGGACGGCGCCCTCGACGTCCGGGAAGTACTGGTAGAAGGTCGCGGGAGAGGTGCCGGCCTTGCGGGCGACGTCGATCACCTTGACGTCGCGGTACGGCGAGGAGCTGAGCATCTCGCTGAGGCAGTCGAGCAGCTTCTGCCGCGTCGCCTGGCCGCGCCGGCCGGCGACACGCCCGTCGACGGTGCGTACTTGTCCTGTCATGCCGTCAGCTTACCGAGGGGTGATCGGCGCGCTATTCGGCCGCCTGCAAATGGGGTTACGGGGCCGCTGGCCTGGCCCGGAGCCGGTCCTGAGGGGCCCCGCCGCGTCGCGTACCGGCGGTCGGGGACGTACGGCCCGTACGGGCCCCGCGCGCACGCCGCCCCGCGCCCACCCGCCGCCGTCCCGCGCCGCCCGGCCGCCCGGGGACCGGCCGGTTGCCCGCGGCCGTCCCCCGAATAGTCTTATCAACAGGCTGTGGACAAGTTTTCGGGCTAACCATGGCGGGGAGGGGCGAAGAGGGCACGAACCACCGCACAACGGAAGGAACCGGGCTCATGGCCGCATTCGCGGAAGGCGCACCCTGCTGGGTCGACGCCTCGCTGCCGGACGTCGAGGCGGGCAAGCGCTTCTACGGTGAGCTCTTCGGGTGGACCTTCGCCAACGGCGCCGGCGACCGGTACGGCCACTACACGCAGGCGTACAGCCGGGGCCGCAACGTCGCCGCCCTCGCCCCCAAACCGGACGGCCGCATGCCCACCGTCTGGGGGATCTACCTCTACACGACCGACGCCCACGCCTGCGCCCAGCGCATCCGCGCCGCCGGGGGCCAGATGGTGATGGACCCCATGCCCGTCGGCCCGTACGGGACCGCCGCCCTGGCCGCCGACCCCGGCGGCGCCGTCTTCGGCCTCTGGCAGCCGGGCACCCACCACGGCTTCGACGCGCAGCAGGAGCCGTACACGTACTGCTGGACCGAGGTCTACACACGGGCCCGCGACGCCGTCGACGCCTTCTACGCCAAGGTCTTCGGCTACGTCCCCCAGGACCAGGACGACGCCGGCGTCGAGTACCGCATCTGGTCCCCGCCCGGCAGCGCCCCCGGCACGCACACCGCCGTGATGGGGCGCAGCCTGATCACCGACGCCTTCCCGGAGGCCATGCCGGCGCACTTCCTCGCCTACTTCGCCGTCCCGGACTGCGACGCGTCCGTCGCCGCGGTGCAGCGGCTGGGCGGCCGGGTCACCGCCGATCCGTTCGACACCCCGTACGGGAGGATCGCGGTCGTCGCCGACGATCAGGGGGCGGTCTTCGGGCTGCTCTCGGAGCCGCGGACCCGCCCCGCGGGCTGACCGCGCGGCGTCGCGGGACCGTCCCCGGGCCGTCGCGGGCCCGTCCCGGGGCCGGACCGGGCGCGGGCCTGACAGAATCGGGGTTGCGCGACCCCGGGCGGCGCCCGGGGGTGAGACGCTGCACGGGGCCGCGCCCCGGGCCCGGCTCGCGCGTGCTGGTGGAAGCGGACCCGGCGAGGGCCCGTACGGGGAGGTGTGGAGGCGAGTGGTGGAGCAGCTGACGCAGCACGACCCGAGACGGATCGGCCCCTTCGAGGTGCTGGGACGGCTCGGCGCCGGCGGCATGGGGCTGGTCTATCTCGCGCGGTCCGCGTCCGGACGGCGGGTCGCGATCAAGACGGTGCGCACCGAACTGGCCGAGGACCAGCTGTTCCGGGTGCGTTTCACCCGCGAGGTCGAGGCCGCCCGCGCGGTCTCCGGCTTCTACACGGCGGCCGTCGTCGACGCCGACCCGCGCGCCGCCGTGCCCTGGCTGGCCACCGCCTACGTCCCGGCGCCCTCCCTGGAGGAGATCGTCAACGAGTGCGGGCCGATGCCCGCCCAGGGCGTGCGCTGGCTGGCCGCCGGGATCGCCGAGGCGCTGCAGTCCATCCACGGCGCCGGCCTCGTCCACCGCGACCTGAAGCCGTCCAACGTGCTCGTCGTCGAGGACGGGCCGCGCGTGATCGACTTCGGCATCGCGAGCGGCGTCTCCAACACCCGGCTGACGATGACCAACGTCGCCGTCGGCACCCCGGCGTACATGTCGCCGGAGCAGGCGAAGGACTCGCGCAGCGTCCGGGGCGCGAGCGACGTGTTCTCGCTCGGCTCCACCCTCGTCTTCGCCGCGACCGGGCACCCGCCGTACCACGGGGCGAATCCGGTGGAGACGGTCTTCATGCTGCTGCGCGAGGGCCCCAACCTGGAGGGGCTCCCCGACGAGCTGCGGCCGCTCATCGACTCCTGCATGCAGATGGACGCCACGCAGCGGCCGACCCCCGCCGACCTCCAGGCGCAGCTCGCCCCGCACCTCTTCGACGGCGGTGACGACAGCGGCACCGCCTCGGCGTGGCTGCCCGAGCGGGTCGTCGCGATGATCGAGGCCCGCCGGTCGGGGAACCGCACGCCCCCCGCCGCCGTGGTCCGCGCCCCCGCGCCCCGCCCCGGCGGCTCCCGCGGCCCGGACTCCGGGGCCGCCACGCACCGCCGTCAGCGTGGCGCCGACCCGTGGGCGGACCCGCGGACCGGGCACGCCGTTCCGCAGCGCCCCCACCACCCGCCGATGGCCCCGGTGCCGTCCGGCGAGCCCGTACGCCTCGGCGGCTCCCCGGTGCCGATCGGGCCCGGGCCGCGCGCGACGGCGGTGGCGCCCGCCCCGCACGCCGCCGCGGACTCCGCCACCGGCTGGATCCGCCCGCCCGGTGGTTCCACCGCGGCCCCCTCGGTCGTGGCGGCCGTGCCGAACCCGGGTCCGGCCCCGGACAGCGGCCGCTGGCGCCCGTGGCGCTTCCGCATGTCCAACGAGGTGTGGGGCACCCCCACCGTGGCCGGCGACCTGCTGTACGTGACCTCCTTCGAGGTCCACGCCCTGGACGTGGCCAGCGGCCGCCGCCAGTTCAAGACCCGCGACGTCGCCTGGTCCATGGCCGTCTCCGAGGGCCGCATCCACGCCTCCGACGGCCCCTCCCTGTACGCGCTCGACGCCACCGACGGCTCCGAGCGGTGGCGGCTGTCCACCGACGCCTGGGTGTACGCGTTGAGCGCGGAGCGCGGCACCGTCGTCACCGCCACGCGCGGCGGCGGCGTACAGGGCTGGGAGGCGTCCACCGGGCACCGGCTGTGGGAGCTGTCCGGCGCGCAGACCGACTTCGAGACCCCGGAGGCGGCCCCCGTCCTGCACGACGGCACCGTGTACGTGTGGCAGGACGCCCGGCTGCGCGCCGTGGACGCCCGCAGCGGCCGCGAGTCCTGGTCGTACCCGGTCGGTGACGCGGCTTCCTGCGGGAACGTGCCCGTACGGGTCACCCCGGCCCCCGACGGCAACGTCTACGTCAGCGCCGGAACCCGGGTGCTGTCCGTGGACCGGTCCTCGGGCCGGGTCCGCTGGCACTTCGAGGCCCCCGCGGTGTTCCTGGCCGCCCCCGCGTTCGCGCCGGGGCCCGCGGTGACCGGCGGCGGGGTCTACCTCGCCGACCACCTGGGCACCGTCTACGCCCTCGACGCGGCCACCGGCAAGGACCGCTGGCGGATCGCGACGGAGTCGCGGGCCTCCGCCGACCCGGTGCTCGTGGCCAACGGCAACGTGCACCTCGGCGCGGGCAGCGCGCTGTACACCCTCGACGCGGTCACCGGCACCCCGAAGTGGCGCTTCGCGGCGGGCGGCGAGATCACCGGCCTGCCGGCGGTCGCGGACGGCCGCGTGCACTTCGGCTCGGCCGACCACTGCCTCTACACGCTGGACGCCGCGGGCGGCCAGCTCCGCTGGAAACTGGCCACGGGCGGCGAGATCACGGGCGCCCCGGTGGCGGAGGCGGGCGTGGTCTACGCGTGCAGCAAGGACCGCTGCGTGTACGCCCTGGACGCGGCGAAGGGCACCGGAACCCGTACGGCGGGCTGAGGCGACTCGCCCCCTCCCGGTAGCGGAACGCACCGGGAGTGACAGGATGGACCCCATGAGCAACGTTTTCTTCGACATCACCATCAACGGCGCCCCCGCGGGCCGCATCGTCTTCAACCTCTTCGACGAGGTCGTCCCGAAGACCGCGCGGAACTTCCGCGAGCTGGCCACCGGCCAGAACGGCTACGGCTACGCGGGCTCCGGCTTCCACCGCGTCATCCCCCAGTTCATGCTGCAGGGCGGTGACTTCACCAACCACAACGGCACCGGCGGCAAGAGCATCTACGGCGAGAAGTTCGCGGACGAGAACTTCACGCTGAAGCACGACCGCCCGTACCTGCTGTCGATGGCCAACGCCGGCAGCAACACCAACGGCTCGCAGTTCTTCATCACCACCGTCGTCACCTCCTGGCTCGACAACAAGCACGTCGTCTTCGGCGAGGTCGTCGAGGGCCAGGCGCTGGTCGACCAGATCGAGGCCCTGGGCTCCCAGTCCGGCGCCCCCAAGGGCAAGGTCGAGATCGCGGCCTCGGGCGTCGTCGACGCCGCCTGACCCCCGCACCCGCGTGCCGGCCGGCCCCGCCCCCTCACGGGGGGCGGGGCCGCCGCCGTATCCGGGGGGCCGGGCCGAGGGGTTACGGCCGGCCCTGGGGCGGCCGCGGGCCCCAGCCCGCGGGGCCGGACGGTTCCGGGGGCTCCGGGGGCTCCGGGGGGTAGGTCTCGTGCGGGGGGTGGGCCGCGTCCCGGCCCGGGGCCTGGTGGGACGGCGGGTCCTGGTGGGACGGCGGGTACGGGGAGCCGTACGGCTCCGGGTCCTGGTGGGCCGGGACGGCGTCGGCGGTCCGGCGTCGGCGGGAGGAGCGGCGGTGGGAGGGGCGGCCGCTCATCACGGCCGCGCCCAGGAGCAGCAGCGCGCCTCCGCCGAAGGCGTTGGCGAGGCCGTCGCCGAGGCCCTGACCGTCACCGCCGACCGAGAGGCTGCCCGCGGCCTGGCCCTGGCGGACCATCCACAGCACGGCGAACCCGAGCACGACGACCCCGGCCAGCCCCATGAGCAGCCGCGAGCGGAGCACGACCGCGACCAGTGCCAGGAGGGCGGCGAAGAGGAAGGGGAGCAGGATCGACCCGAACAGGGAAGCCCCGTCGTCGGTGATGCCGGCGCCGGAGAACAGCTCCTCGATGCGGTAGTCGCGGCCCTGGCGGTCGTCGTACCAGGCGCGGAACGGGCTCCAGACGGCGGCGGCCGCGCCGATGAGCCCCAGCAGCGAACCGAGTGCGTTGCGGATCATGGCCGGCCCTTCGGATGGCGGCCCCGTCCCGACGCTACGCCCGGGTACCCGCCGCCGCACGCGGGAGGAGCCGGGCGCCGGAGGTTGTGGAGACGCCGTGCTGACCGGGCGTTGCCCGGCCGGTGGCTGATACCGTGACCCGCCGTTGTCCAGGGGGAGGGGTGGGGCCATGGTGGCCGTACGTCACATGCGGTTCACGGCCGTGCTCATCACCGTCGTTTTCGCGCTGACCGGTTTCTCGTCGACCGGCGGGAGCGGCAGCGGCGGCAAGAGCAAGAGCGGCGGTGGCGGCTGCTCCAGTTCCAAGAGCAGCAAGAAGAAGACGCACACCGGGAGCGGGCGCGGTGGCAGCGGCAGCTCGGCGAGCGCCACGCCGTCCGCGAGCCCGAGCGGTGACCCGGCCGCGGCCGTGGTCGTCTCGTGCGCCGGCGCGACCCCGCCGGTCACGACCGTGAAGGTGACCTCCCGGCTGGACCGCAAGGCCACCTTCGAGGTGAACCTGTACCGGGAGACCGCGTCCGGCAGCGTCCTGGAGGCGACCACCGCCCGGGTGACCCTGGAGGCGCGGGCGACCGGCACGGTCGACGTCGCCCTCAAGGAACCGGCGCGCGCCGCCGAGGTCAAGACCTGCCGGATCGGCACGGTCTCCGTCGTGTCCTCGTCGGCGTCCGCCACCGGCAGCCCCGCGCCGACCTCGTCGTCGGGCGGTTCCACGAGCGGGCCCACCTCGAAGCCCAAGCCGAAGTCCACCAAGCGGCGCTCCTGAACCCCGAGGGCCCCGGCCCGGCCCGTGCCGGCGTTCAGCGCAGGCGGTACTCGCCTCCCGGCCGCCGGGAGGCGAACAGCTCCGCCTGCCGCTCCGGCGCCAGGTTCCCCAGCGTGATCAGCGCCGGGGCCTGGTCCAGGGCCTGCCGGAGCGCGGCCCGCTTCGCGGACCACAGCGCCCGTACGGTGCCCTGCACGGCCTCCGTCGGGAATCCGGCCAGGGTGTGCGCCGACCGGAGCGCCGCCGGGAGCAGTTCCTCGGGCGCCGTCAGCTCCGAGACGAGGCCGATCTCGTAGGCCCGCCGGGCGGAGAGCCGTTCCGCCGTGCCCATCAGGGACATCCGGGCGGCCTCCCCGAAGGGCATCCGCTGCGCCATGTAGACGGCCTCGTACGCGCTGACCATGCCGTAGGCGGTGTGCGGGTCGAAGAACGTCGCGCTCTCGGAGGAGACGATGAACTCCGATTCGCCCAGCAGGTAGAAGGCCCCGCCGCAGGCCATGCCGTTGACGGCGGCGATCACCGGCTTCCACAGGTCGGCCGTCTTGGGGCCGATCGCGACCAGCGGATCGTCCACCGAGTACGGGGAGCCCGGCTGCGGCACGTCGACGCCCCGGTCGATGCCGGTGCAGAACGCGGCCGTCCCGGCGCCCGTCAGCACGACGGCCCGGACCTGGTCGTCGAAGCGGAACTCCTGCCACACCGCGCTCAGTTCGGCGGCCGTCTCCAGGTCGATGGCGTTGTGCCGGCGCTCCCGGTCCAGGGTGACGACCGCGACCCCGGCCGACGCGTCGCGCTCCACCCGCAGCGTCACGGCTTCTCCAGGACCCAGCGCGGCACGGCCATCGCGCCCGTCTCGGTGAAGACCACCTGGACGCGCGCCCCGATGCGCAGCCGCGCCGGGTCCACCGAGTCCAGCGGGGCGTCGGCGGAGGTGACGAGGTTGCCGGCCAGCCGGATGTGCGGGGCGTCGGCGAGCTCCACGAGGATCACGTTGTACGGGGCCTGCGCGGCGTACGCGGGCAGCAGCGGCGGGTACGGGCGGACGTAGGACCAGATGCGGCCGCGGCCGCTCATCGGGCGCCACTCGCTCGCGAAGGACCGGCAGTGCGGGCAGCAGGGGCGGGGCGGGAAGCGGAGCCTGCCGCAGTCGGCGCAGCCCTGGACGCGCAGCTCGCCGCGGGCGGCGTACTCCCAGAAGGGGGCGCCGTCCTCGTCGGGTACGGGGAGCAGCAGCGCGTCGGCGTCCGGGGCGGGCGGGGAGCCCGTCCCCGTCAGGGGCGCGGTCGCGGGTGCGGATGCGGGCGCGGTCGCGGGGGTGGTCCGGGGCGCGGTCATGGGTCGGCTCCTCAGGCTCTCAGCAGGATCGCGGACGTCGGGACACCCTCGCCCGCCGTCACCAGGCAGGTCGCGGCGTCCGGCACCTGGGCGGTGGAGGTGCCGCGCAGCTGCTTGACGCCCTCGTTGATCAGGTTGAAGCCGTGGACGTACGCCTCGCTCAGGCCGCCGCCCCCGGTGTTGACCGGGAGCCGGCCGCCCATCTCCAGCGCGCCGCCCTCGGTGAAGGCGGCGCCCTCGCCGCGGCCGCAGAAGCCGTAGCCCTCCAGGGAGAGCGGGATGAGGGGGGTGAAGGCGTCGTATATCTGGGCGACGTCCACGTCCTGCGGGCCGAAGTCGGCCTGCTTCCACAGGTGCCGGGCGGCCGTCCAGGCAGGCCCGGTCAGCGGGTCGTCGTTCCAGTAGTTGACCATCCCGTGGTGCTGGGCGGGCAGCCCCTGGGCGGCGGAGTGGACGTAGACGGGCTTCTGGCGGCAGTCCCGGGCGCGTTCGGCGGAGACGATCACGCAGGCGAGCGCGCCGTCGGTCTCCAGGCAGTTGTCGAAGAGGCAGAGCGGGTCGCTGATCATGCGGGAGGTCATGTACATCTCGCGGGTCAGCGGGCGTTCGTACATCATCGCGGCCGGGTTCTCGTTGGCCCGGTTGCGGCAGGCCATCGCCACGTTGAAGAGGTGGTCGCGGGTGGCGCCGTACTCGTGCATGTAGCGGCGGGCCAGCATGCCGATCTCGTCGGCGGGGCGCAGCAGGCCGAAGGGCCGGGTCCACTGCCCGGGGGTGGGCAGCTGGACGGCGGTGTTCTTCCAGGGGCGCGGTCCGGAGCCGCGCTTGCGCGAGCGCCAGGCGACGCCGACGGTGGCCTGGCCGGTGGCGACGGCGGCCGCGAGATGGCCGATGGTGGCGCAGGAACCGCCGCCGCCGTAGCCGATCTTGGAGAAGAAGGTGACGTCGCCGGCGCCGATGGCCTTGGCCACCTCGACCTCGTCGGTCTCCTCCATGGTGTAGGAGGAGAAGGCGTCGACCTCGGCGGGCTCTATGCCGGCGTCGGCCAGTGCCGCCAGAATGGCCCGGCAGGCCAATTCCTTCTCGGACTGCGGCAGTTGTCTGGCAAAGGCGGTCTGGCCGATGCCGACTATCGCCGTAGCGTCCTTGAGCGTTGCCGCCATCGCCACCTCCGGGTGCACCAGTACTGACAGCCGCGAAGGCTACAGCTAATCTGACGGATAGTCAGCTACTGGTGCCGGGGAGGGCGGACGATGGACGACGAGGGCGCGAACGAAGAGCAGCACGAGGGCTCGTACGAGGGCCTGCGCGAAGACCGGGGCGAGGGCCCGTACGAGGGCCTGCGCGAGGGCCCGTTTGAGGGCCCGCACGAAGACCGGGGCGACCGGGGCGACCGGGGCGCGGACCCCGGCGGCACAGGTCAGGGCGGGTGCACGGACGGCGGCGGGTACGCGGGGCCGGCGGGCGGGCCGGCCCGCGGGCCGGGCGAGGGCGCCGCCGGCCCGGGCGCAGACCCGCGGGGCGACCTGCGCTGGGGCAGCATCGCGGGGCTGGTCAGGGAGGCCACGGTCCGGTACGCCGACCGCGAGGCCGTCGTCGACGGCCGCGTGCGGGTCAGCTACGCCCAGCTCGGCCAACGTGTCGAGCGCGCCGCGGCCGCCTGTGTCGCCGCCGGGGTCGAGCCCGGCGACCGGGTCGCCGTCTGGGCGCCCAACACCCTCGAATGGATCGTCTCCGCCCTCGGAGCCGTCTCGGCGGGCGCGGTGCTCGTCCCCCTGAACACCCGCTTCAAGGGCGTCGAAGCCGCGTACGTCCTCCAGCGCAGCCGCGCCCGGCTGCTGTTCGTCACCGGCACCTTCCTCGGCACCTCGTACGTCGCCTCCCTGCGCCGCGCCGCCGCCGACGGGCCCGGTGACGGGCCGCTGCCCGGGCTGCCGCACCTGGAGCAGGTCGTCGTCCTCGCCGACGACGCCCCCGACTCCTTCCGCACCTGGAAGGACTTCCTCGCGGGCGGGGACGCCGTGTCCGCCGACGCCGTCCGCGCACGCGCCGCGGCGATCCCCTCCGACGCCCCCTCCGACATCATCTTCACCTCCGGCACCACCGGCAGCCCCAAGGGCGCCGTCATCACCCACGCCCAGTCCCTGCGCTGCTACGCCGTCTGGAGCGAGCTCGCCGGACTGCGCGAAGGCGACCGCTACCTGATCGTGAACCCCTTCTTCCACACCTTCGGCTACAAGGCCGGGATCATCGCCTGCCTGATGCGCGGGGCCACGATGGTCCCGCAGCCCGTCTTCAACGTGGACACCGTCCTCGCCAACGTCGCCGCCGAGCGCATCTCCGTGCTCCCCGGGCCGCCGACCCTCCACCAGTCGCTCCTGGACCACCCCCAGCGCGACCACCACGACCTGTCCGCCCTGCGCCTCGTCGTCACCGGGGCGGCCGTCGTCCCGCTCCAGCTCGTCGAACGGCTGCGCAGCGAGCTGCACATCGCCACCGTCCTCACCGCCTACGGGCTCTCCGAGGCCAGCGGCATCGTCACCATGTGCCGCCGCGCCGACCCCGCCCGCGTCATCGCCGAGACCTCCGGCCGGCCCATCCCCGGCACCGAGCTGCGCATCGCCGGCCCCGACGGCTCGCCGCAGCCCGCCGGAACGGCGGGCGAGGTGTGGGTCCGCGGACACCACGTCATGCGGGGCTACTTCGAGGACGCGGCCGAGACCGCGGCGGCCGTCACCCCCGAAGGCTGGCTGCGCACCGGCGACGTCGGGGTCCTGGACCGGGCCGGGAACCTGCGGATCACCGACCGGATCAAGGACATGTTCATCGTGGGCGGCTTCAACGCCTACCCCGCCGAGATCGAGCAGCTCCTCGGTCTGCACCCGGACATCGCGGACGTCGCGGTGGTCGGCGTCCCCGACCCGCGCCTCGGCGAGGTCGGCAAGGCGTACGCCGTCCGGCGCCCCGGCGCCACCCTCACCTCCGACGACCTGATCGCCTGGTCCCGGCGGGAGATGGCCAACTACAAGGTGCCGCGCACGGTGGAGTTCGTCGCCGAACTGCCCCGCAACGCGAGCGGCAAGGTCCTCAAACGGGAACTCCGGATCCGCCAGGACCCGGAGGCGGCGCGCTAGCCGGCCGCCTTGCGGGCCCGTACGAGCCGCCAGCGCGGGGCGCCCGAGGGCAGGCGCCCGAAGTGTTCCAGCGGGGCCGTCTCCACCGTGAAGCCGGCCGCCTCCAGGTCGGCGCGGACCGGGCCCAGGGGGAACGTCCGGTAGTACATGACGAACGGCGGCCGCCAGAGCGCGTTGCGCACCCGCATCGCCGCGTCGAAGCCCGCCACCGCCCACCACGCCGGGTGGCGGGGCGGGATCGGCGCGCCGATCGGGAAGGCGAACAGGCCGCCCGGGCGGAGCGCGGCGTGCACCCCGGCGAAGAGGGCGGGCCGCTCGGACGGCAGGAAGTGCCCGAAGGCCCCGAAGCTCACCGCCAGGTCGTACGCGTCCCCGAGCGCGGGCGGCAGCGCCAGCGCGTCGGCCCGTACGAAGTCGACCCGCGCGTCCGGGTGCGCCCGCGCGGCCTGGGCCAGCATGCCCGCGCTGAGGTCCACTCCGGTCACGCGCTCCCGGCACAGCCGGCGCAGCATGCCGATCGCGGCGCCGGTGCCGCAGCACAGGTCGAGGCCGGAGCCGAAGGAGCCCTCCCGCGCGGCGAGCGTCTCCTCGACGGCGTCGAGCATCCGGTCGGGGGTGCGGAAGGGCGTGTGGTCGAACTTCGGCGCGAGGAGGTCGTAGCCGCGCTCGACGGAGGAGAGGGCCTGCACGGCGAGTTCGCGGACGCCCGGCCCCTGGGAGGTGAACACACTCCCAGCTTAGTGACCCGCCGCCCTGGCCGGGCGCGGGTGTGCGGCGGTCGCGATGGCTCCCCCTCCGGGCCACCGTGACCGCCGCACACCCGTGTTCCCCCGTGGTTCTCGTGCCGGCCCGCCTTGGTTACGGGCGGGGGCCGGACGCGTGGTTGTCCAGCGTCTGGATCTGCTCGTCCGCGGCCTGGGTGCCGTCGAGCGGCACTTCCGCGGGCTTCTCGGCGGGCTGCTCCAGCGGCTTGATCTCGACGCCCGAGGCGTGGTTGTCGAGCGGCACGATGTTCTCGTTCGTCGTCATCGGATTCTCCTGGTGGGTGGGTAGGGCCCGTTCGGCGATTCCCCCGCGGACCGCCGAACGGGTAGTCCTCCGACCGACCCTCCAGTCCCCCGAGCGGCGGGTCGATGTGCCTATCGTGCCGTGGGGCGATAAACGAACGATGAACGTCCCGTTCATCGTCCTGCGTCGCAGGTCAGAGCCGTGTACGGGGGTGCGGGGGGCGGCGGCGGACCCGTCAGGCGGCGATCTCGGGGTCCAGCAGTGCCCGTACTTCGGACAGTTCCGAGGAGTCCAGCTGCTCGAACACCGCCTCCGCGTCCCGCCAGCAGGCCCGCGCCCGGTCCGACTGGCCCAGCCTCAGCAGCGCCTTGCCCAGCACCATCAGCACGGTGGCCCGGCGCCACTCCCCGCCGATGCCGCGCAGCGCGATGGCCTGCTCGGCGTGCGAGGCGGCCAGCGTCGGCCGGCGCGCGGCCAGGTGGGTTTCGGCGAGCCGGAAGTGCGTCACGCCCTCCCACAGGGGCTGGCGGTTGTCGTGGAACAGCGACAGCGCCTCGGTGAGCTGCGCCAGGGCCTCGCCGTGCCGGCCCGCCTGGGTGAGGGCGATGCCCAGCGCATAGCGGCCGTTGGCCAGGCGCAGGGTCAGGCCCATCCGGTCGTAGACGGCGATGCCCTGCCGGGCGAGGTCGATGGCGCTCGTGAGGCGGCCCAGCTCCACGTGGATGCGGGAGAGGTTGCACAGGGCGCTCGCCTCGCCGATGTGGTTGCCGTCGGCGCGGAAGTTCTCTATGGCCTCCAGCAGGTAGCGCTCGCCGTCCGCGTGCCGGCCCTGGTAGAGGGCGATGATCCCGCGGTCGTTGGGCGCCCAGCAGCTGGGCAGCGGGTCACCGGCCTCGCGGGCGAGAGCGGTGGCCTGCCGGGCCTCGTCGTCGGCTTCGGTGAACCGGCCGGCGACGAGGTGGGTGTTGGTGAGGGTGGTGCGCGCCCGGCCCTCGGCGCGGGGGTCGCCGGCGCCGTGGGCGGCGTCGCGCAGGGCCGTCGCGGCCGACTCGTACTGCTTGGAGTTCGCGCCGGACTCCGCGAGGTCCTTGGCCGCCCACAGCAGGTCCACGGCCCGGCGCAGCACCCGTGTCCCCTCCCGGTCCTGGCGTACGGCGCCCTGCCGGACGCAGGCCAGCAGCGGGTCGGCCTCGGCGTACAGCCAGTCCAGCGCGGCGCGCGGATCGGTGAAGACGAGCCCGGGGTGGCGGGTGGCGGACAGGTGCGCGGGCAGCCGGTCGCCGGGGCGCTCCAGGGCGTACACCCCGGCGGCGGTGGCCAGGTAGAAGTCCAGCAGCCGGTCGAGGGCGGCCTCGCGCCCGCTCGGGGGCTGCTCGTCGCGCTCGGCGCACGCACGCGCGTAGAGGCGTACGAGGTCGTGGAAGCGGTAGCGGCCGGGGGCGGCGGATTCGAGCAGGGAGCAGTCGACTAAAGCCTCGAGGAGGTCCTCGGTGTCCTGCTCGGGCAGGTCCAGCACGGCCGCGGCGGCGGCCAGGGAGATGTCGGGGCCGTCGGCGAGGCCCAGGAGCCGGAAGGCGCGCTGCTGGGCGGGCTCCAGCTGGCCGTATCCCAGCTCGAAGGTGGCCTTGACGGCGAGGTCACCGGCCTGGAGTTCGTCGAGGCGGCGGCGCTCGTCGGCGAGCTTCGCGGCGAGCACGGACACGGTCCAGGTGCGGCGGGCGGCCAGGCGGGAGGCGGCGATGCGGATGGCGAGCGGCAGGAAGCCGCAGGCGCCGACCACGTCGAGGGCCGCCTGCCGTTCGGCGCCGACGCGTTCGGCGCCGACGATCCGGGTGAACAGCTGGAGGGCCTCCTCGGGGCTCATCACGTCGAGGTCGACGAGGTGGGCTCCGGCGAGGCCCGCCATGCGGACGCGGCTGGTGACGAGCGCGGCGCAGCCCGCGGTGCCGGGCAGCAGCGGGCGGACCTGCGCGGCGTCGCGGGCGTTGTCGAGGAGGACCAGGACGCGGCGGCCGTCGAGGGTGGAGCGGTACAGCGCGGCCCGCTCGGCGGGGGAGTCGGGGATGGCGGTGTCGGGGGTGCCGAGCGCGCGCAGGAAGGAGCCGAGGACGGCGACGGGTTCGGCGGGGCGCGGCTCGGTGCCCTGGAGGTCGACGTACAGCTGGCCGTCGGGGAAGTGCGGACGGGCGGCGTGGGCCACGTGCACGGCGAGGGTGGTCTTGCCGACGCCGCCGATCCCGGCGAGCGCGGAGACGGCCATGACCTGGCCCGCCCCGGCGCTGCCGGCCAGGATGCCGCCGAGCTCGTCGACGAAGCTGCTGCGGCCGGTGAAGTCGGAGACGGTGGCGGGCAATTGGGCGGGCCTTACCTGGACGGACGCCGCTGCGGGCGCCGGGTCCTCGGCGCGGGCGAGGTCGGCGTCGGCGTTGAGGATGCGCTGCTGGAGCGCGGAGAGTTCGGAGCAGGGGTCGACGCCCAGCTCGTCGGCGAGGAGCCGGCGGGTGTCGGCGTACACGGCGAGGGCCTCGGCCTGGCGGCCGCTGCGGTAGAGGGCGAGCATCAGCAGCTCGCGCAGCCGCTCGCGCAGCGGGTGGGCGGCGGTGAGCGCGGTCAGCTCGGAGACCGCCTCGGCGTGCTGGCCGACCTCCAGATCGAGGTCGAGCCGGGTCTCCACGAGCTGGAGCCGCCATTCCGCGAGCCGGGTCCGCTCGGTCTCCGCGTACGGGCCGGGGACGGCGGCGAGGGGTTCGCCGTCCCACAGGTCCAGGGCGCGGGCCAGCAGCGTACGGGCGAGGGCGCGGTCGCCCGCCGTACGGGCCGTCTCGGCGTCGGCGGCCAGGGCGCGGGCCACGCCGACGTCGAGGGTGGCGCCGGCGCGCAGGCGGATGGCGTAGCCGCCGGACTCGGTGACGAGCAGCCCCGGGTCGAGGACCTTGCGGAGGCGGGAGGCGTACGTACGGATGGTGGCGAGGGCCTGCTGGGGCGGGTCCTCGCCCCAGATGGCGTCGATCAGCTCGGGCGCGGTGGCGGTGCGGCCGTCGCGGAGCAGGAGCGCGGCGAGCAGGGCGCGCTGCTGGGGGGTGCCGGAGGGCAGCGCCTCGGCGCCGCGCCAGGCCCGGACGGGACCGAGGACGGCGAACCGGGAGCCGGGGAGGGGGTCTTGGCCCGCCCCGGGGTCGCTTCCGGGCGCGCCGGGGGCGGCCGGGGCGGGGCCCGCTCCGGGGGGCGGGGGGCCGAGGACGGGCGTAGCGGGGCCGGCCGCGGTGGGGCGGGCTCTGTCGGCGGTGGGCCGGGCGGCTTGGGAACGGGCGGCGGCGCGGGTGACGGCGGCCGTGGTCCCGGCGCCGGTGAACGCGGGGCTGGTTCCCGCGGAGCTGGTCCGGGCTGCCTCGGGGTGGTTCCGCGGCTGCGGGATGGCCGGTACGCCGTCCATCTGTCGTCCCCCCTGCCTTCCGTCGTTGTCAGGGCCAGTCTGCCCTGTGTCGCGCGTACACGTCAGCCCGTCACGTTCCGATACGCGTCCAACTAGCTGACGGTTCGTCAGATGGGCGCTACCGTAGGACTCATGGAGACCTTCCCGAAGATCATCTCGGTGGACGACCACACGGTTGAGCCCCCCCACGTCTGGCGGGACCGGCTCCCGTCCAAGTACAAGGACACCGGCCCCCGGGTCGTCCGCGCCCCCCTCAAGGAAATGACCTTCCTCGGCGGGAAGTTCGCCCCCGTCATGGGGGCCCGGGGCGACGACGGCCCGATCGGCGACTGGTGGGTGTACGAGGACCTGCACCGCCCGCTCACCCGCCTCGACACGGCCGTCGGGTACGACCGCGACGAGATCAAGCTGGAAGTCATCACCTACGAGCAGATGCGCCCGGGGTCCTTCTCGGTTCCCGAACGGCTCGCCGACATGGACGTCAACCACGTCCAGTCCGCCCTCTGCTTCCCCACCTTCCCGCGCTTCTGCGGCCAGACCTTCACCGAGGCCAAGGACCGGGAGCTGGGGCTCCTCGGCGTCCGGGCCTACAACGACTGGATGGTGGAGGAGTGGTGCGGCCCCGACGCCCACGGCCGGCTCATCCCCCTCACCCTGGTCCCGCTCTGGGACGCCCGCCTCGCCGCCGCGGAGGTCCGCCGCAACGCCGCCCGGGGCGTGCGCGCCGTCGCCTTCTCCGAGATACCCCCGCACCTGGGCCTGCCGTCCATCCACACGGACGACTGGGACCCCTTCCTGGAGGCGTGCGACGAGACCGGCACGGTCATCGCCATGCACATCGGCTCCTCCTCCCGCATGCCGTCCACCTCGGCGGACGCCCCGCCGGCGGTCGGCTCCACCATCACCTTCGCCAACTGCTGCTTCTCGATGGTCGACTGGCTGATGAGCGGCAAGTTCGAGCGCTTCCCCAACCTGAAGATCATGTACGCGGAGGGCCAGATCGGCTGGATCCCGTACATCCTGGAGCGCGCGAACGTGGTCTGGGAGGAGAACCGCGGCTGGGGCGGGGTCGCCGACAAGGTCCTGCGCCCGCCGTCGGAGCTCTTCGCCGAGCACGTCTTCGGCTGCTTCTTCGACGATGCCTTCGGCCTGAAGAACCTGGACGCGATCGGCGTCGGCAATGTCCTGTACGAGACGGACTACCCGCACTCGGACTCCACGTGGCCCAAGTCCCGCGAGGTCGGCGAGGCCCAGATGGGTCACCTGGCCCCGGACGTGGTGGACCGCATCGTCCGCGGCAACGCGATCGACCTCCTGAGCCTCACCCCGGACGGACTGTGGGCGGGCGCCTGAGGCGAGTGTCCTGACCGGGTGCGCCTGACCGGGCGCCCGGGCCCGGGCGCCGGGGGCCGGCCTTGCACCCGGCGTCGGGTGCCGGGCATGCTTCGCCGGGGCGAAGGGGAGTGATCATCGTGCCGGTGGACAGGCGGTCCGTGGTGACGGCGGTGTTGTGCGCCGCTGCGGCGTTGGGGGCCTCGGCCGCGGTGGCCGAGCTGGTGCCGCCGCCCGAGGGGGCGGCGGGCGTACGGGCCAAGGCCGCGCCGACCGGGAGCGCGACCGGGAGCGCGAGCGGGAGCGGGAACGCCGGCGCGAGCGACGCCTCGCGCTCGCGAGCGGCGAAGCCGCAGCTCTCGCCCCCGCCGGCGAGGACGCTGCCGCCCGCCGTGGTGCCGCGGCCCGGCGGGCCCGCGGCGTTCACCGGGGCCCTGTTCACGAAGGGCCTGGACGGCGACCACTTCTGCACCGCGACCGTCGTGCACAGCCCGGGCCGCGACCTCATCGTCACCGCAGGTCACTGCCTGCTCGACGGGGAACAGGGCGAGGACGGCGCCGTCTTCGCACCGGCGTACGCGAACGGTGTCGCGCCGTACGGCACATGGAAGCTCGAACGGGTCTTCGAGGACGACCGCTGGGCGCGGGGCGCGGACGACGACTACGACCTGGCCTTCGCCCGCCTGGCCCCCGACGACCGGGGCCGGGCCATCGAGGACGTGACCGGCGCCGCCGCGCTGGACACGAGCGGCCGCGCCGGTGAGGAGGTCACCGTCACCGGCTACCCCGCCGACCGCAAGGTGCCCCGTACCTGTACGGCGGTCGCGGTCCGCGAGAGCGCCACCGAGCAGCGCTTCGACTGCGCGGACTTCCCCGGCGGCACCAGCGGCAGCGCCTGGATCGCCCGCGACGGGAAGATCATCGGGATCCTGACGGGCGGCGACACCGACGACGTGTCGACCAGCACCGTCCTGGGGCCGTACGCGGCCTCGCTGTACGCCAAGGCCACCGCCTAGCCGCCGCCCAGCAGTGCCCAGACCGCCGCCCGGTCACCGCCCAGGCGTGCCGTCCGGGCCGTCGTGCCCCTCAGACCCCGGGCCGGTGGCCGGTCCGGCCTCCGGCGGGGCTCGCGGCGGCCCCGGCGGCCTCTCCGGCCCCGTCGGCCTCCGGTTCCCCGTCGGGCCGTACGTGCAGGAAGGAGGACCGGGCCCGCGTCAGGGCCGCCAGGGCGCGCTTGCGGCGGCGGCGGCCGACCAGCCAGGCGCAGCCGAGCCCGGCCCCGGTCAGGAGCAGTGCCCCGCCCGACGCCCAGCCGGCGAACAGCGCGGCCGCCACGGTCCCGGAATGGGCCACGACCCGGCCCTCGACCCCGGCGAGGGGCGCGGGTCCGTTGTCGGCGAACTGGGAGCCCCAGGACTTCGTCCGGTTGTCCGCCATGAGGAACATGTGCCCCTCGGGCACGGAGACGTCGAAGGCGACCGTCGAGGGCATCCCGGGTTCCGCGAGGTACGGCTCGTCCAGCGGCTCGCCGTTGAGCGTCAGCCGGTCGTCACCCAGCCGGTGCGCGATCCGGTCGCCGGGCAGCGCCACGACCCGCTGCATGATCAGGTCGCCGTTCATGTACCAGGGCACGGAGGTGATCACCACGTCCCCCCGCTCGACCTCTTCGCCCGTGGCGGGCTTCGCCAGCAGCAGGTCCCCGTGCCGGTAGCCGGGCTTCATCTCGGCTCCGTACGTCTCCCAGACGCCGTATCCCTGCCGCTGCTCCCAGGCGGTGGCCGCCGCGGTCGCGCCGATGAGGGCGGCGCCGAGCACCAGCAGGGCGAGCGCCCACGCGCCCAGGGCCCTCCCCGGCCGCCGGGTGCTCCCGGCCCCCTCGGGTCTGTGACCTGCCGACTCGTCCCGCGCTTCCATGCGTGCCCCTCCCGTCGAACCTGTGCGCAGGCACTGTACGGGTGTCCCGGGCGGCCGTCGGCGGGGGGGACCGGGCTCAGGCCATCAGCCCCAGGTGGACCGGCTGCGCGGAGGTGTCCGCGAGGAGGTCCGGGAGGCGCGGGGGCCACAGCGGTTCGCCGAGGGAGGCGAGGCGCTCCGGGGAGAGCCACTGCCAGTGGATGCCGGGGTACTCCAGCACCGGCTCGCGCCGTGGGCCGGTGGTGACGTAGATGTGCTCGTGCTGGCGGACCGGAACGCCCTGGTGCGTGAAGTCGTGTTCCCACGTGCACAGCAGCCGGCCGGGCGACAGGTCCGTCCACCCGGTCTCCTCGCGCAGCTCCCGCAGCACGCAGTCCTCGGGGCTCTCGCCCGGGTCGATCCCGCCGCCCGGCGGCAGCCAGTGGATGCCGACCTCGACGTTGTTCTCGCGGAAGAGGAACACCGATCCGGACGGGGACACGATGACAACGCGTGCGGCGTGGCGGGGAGTTCGCATCAGATCATCGTACGCCGCCCCCTCCGGGACCCCGGGCCGGTCCCGCCCCGGGACCGGCCCGAGCCCGCCGGGCCGCCCCCGGGGCGTTTCTAGCCCGCCGCCAGTGCCAGCGTCGGCGAGAGGCGGGCCGCGCGGACCGCGGGGTAGAGGCCGGCCACCGTGCCGATCGCCAGGGTGGCGGCGAAGCCGCCCGTGACCGCCCAGAGGGGTACCACCCAGGGGAGGTCTCCCGCCCTCGCGTACACGGCCGTCGCCGCACCGCCCAGGGCGATGCCGGCCAGGCCGCCGAGTCCGGACAGGAGCAGGGACTCCGTCACGAACTGGATGCGGATCTGCCCCTTCGTGGCGCCCAGGGAGCGGCGCAGCCCGATCTCGTGCCGCCGCTCCAGCACCGAGATGATCATGGTGTTGGCGACGCCGACCCCGCCCACCAGGAGGGCGATCCCGCCCAGGCCCAGCAGCAGGGTGCTGAAGGCGCCCTCGGTGGCCGCCTTCGCCTGGAGGGCCGCCGAGGGGTCGGTGACCTCGACGGCGCTCGGGGTCCGCGGGTTGGCGGTGCGCGGGATGAGGTCGCGGACGTCCGCCACCCGGTCGTCGGCGGACCGCTCGTACACCGCCGTCGGGTGGCCGTCGAAGCCGAGCAGCCGCCCGGCCGCGTCCCACCCGATGAGGGCGGAGCGCTCGATCTCCGGGGCCAGCGGGATCGGTTCCAGGACGCCGATCACCGTGAAGTACCGGCCGCCGATGAAGACCTGCTGCCCCGGTCCGGTGATGCCGAGCCGGCGGGCGGAGACGTCGCCGAGGACCACCGAGGGGTAGCGGCCGGTGGCGTCGTTGAGCCAGGTGCCGCTGCTCATCCGGGCCCGCAGGGTGCCCAGGAGGTCGTCCTTGGCGGCCTTGAGCGCGATGCCGCCGGTCTCCTCCTTCGGGATGTTCTCCGAGCGGCGTACGGACTCGGCCACGTCCCCGGTGGTGCCGACCGACTCGACTCCCCGGATGCGGGAGATCATGCCGGGGGCGTCCTCGGGCAGCTTGGTGTCCTGGCCGGAGAACATGCCCTTGCCGGGGGTCGCGACCAGCATGTTGGTGCCCAGCGCGTCGAGTTCCCGCAGCAGCTTGGCCTGGCTGGAGGAGGAGATCCCGACCACGGCGATCATCGTCGCGATGCCGATGGCGATGCCGAGCGCGGAGAGGAACACCCGCATGGGGCGCGAGCGCAGCCCCGCCGAGCCGACGTGCAGGACGTCCCGCGGGGACAGCCTCGGCGGCCTCAGCTTCCGCGCCCGGGTCCGGGCCCGGGCGGGCGTACGGGACCGGGCCCGCCCGCCGCCGGACCGGCCGTCCGCAGGGGCGTCCCCGCCGCCGTGCGGGGCACCCGTGGCATCCGGGGCGCCCTCCGTGCCGTCCCGGCCGTCCCGGCCGTCCCGGCCGTCCCGGCCGTCCCGGCCGTCCCGGCCGTCCCGGCCGTCCCGGCCGTCCCGGCCGTCCCGGC